>NZ_DAMDAY010000053.1:0-26615 GCF_032093475.1 Lysinibacillus sp.
TAAGCTAAAGGCTGATTCAAAAAATGGTAAAAGTCCCATTGTTAAGGCCCCTGAAAGTAAAGCAGATAACATTGCTGCAATAAAATAAAACATTAATTCTGGTAGGCCATAGGATGATTGTGTCATTAATAAGTAAAAGGCGATAAAAGCCATATTTACAAGTGAAATCACACCAACCGCATGTAAAATATGTGAGCGCTTCTCAACACTACGTAAAAAGAATAGGCTGGCAAATCCGCCGAAAATGATATACAACGTAATTTCCATCTGCATTACCGATGAATAGCCTTCTTGAAAAATAACCCCAGCTGAAGCAGCTGTCATCACTGTAATCAAAACAGCCGCTCGCTCATCCGCTAACAATCTTACTAGCATTGTAGCTAATGCCGTAGGGAATAAAAAGGCAATCGTTACATCAAAGCCGCCAGACACTAAGCTAATAAACTTCATGAGCAGTATAGACAAACTATAAACAATTACTGTTACTAAAAGCGCATTGCGTTTTTTTCGTTCGTCCGCCTCCCAACGCTCAAATAAAATATACATGAACATCATTTGCAGTAAAGTGAGAATAATCAGTCCTGCAATTGGCTTTAAGGAAGCTTTATTACTAATCATCCCCAATAGCTCTAGTTGACGGTACGCCTCATTATCAATAATTTGACCTTCCTGCACAATAATTTGACCTTGTAAAATTCGTGTAGGCTCTACACTTTCCTTTGCCTGTTCTTTTCGAATTTTTGTTTGTTCCTCATTGATTGTTTCATTTTCAATAATACTTGTCCGTCCTATTAACACCACTGTATTGAATATTTTATCTGGATACCCTCGTTGTCCGCGAATCTTTGTCTCAAAATCATTTTGAGCAACAAAGACATTTTCTGGTCGAATGGATTTTTGTAAATATTCCTCTACAAATTTGGATAATTGCGTACTTGTTCTATTTAAGTCTTCTTCACTTTGCACTAATAAAGCTTCTAACTGCGAATCTGTAAAGATTAAAGGCATCTGGTCTTCATCTATGGATTCAAACTTTTTGCGAAGCTGTGTAACTTGGTCGGCAATGGGAATAGGTTCCTTACTACTTGCAACATCCTTTTTTACTTCTAGTACATAGTCAAATAATGATGTTACAATCGCTGCTCTTTGCTTGGCGACATCCTCCGAAAATTGATAGACCGAATCCACCGCATTTGCTGCTTTTTCTCGCTCTTGCTGTGTCTTATAAGTATCTTCAATCGTTTTAGTAGATCGTACGGTTTCAGGCGCAAGCTGTAATGGTTTGAAATCATATGTAACTCCTTTAACATTGCCATACATAAACGCAAATTGTAGGCCACCTGTTAAAATGAGAATAATGATAATAAAGTAGCGAAAACCGATAAACTCTGTAAATTTTCGAAGTTGTTTCTCCATCTGGCACCTCCTCTATCTACCTACTATCATACCAATTCAACATACATTTTTCTCGAAAAATGTAATAAGAAAGCAAAAAACAGCTATACATTTTCGTATAGCTGTCACATTTTTTTCCATATACTGATTGATTTTATGTTTACGACATTCGTCGACAACCCATTTCCCAGTGCACTTTGCTTTCGGGGCAGACTTCTTTAAAACCCGTTGCCCCTGACGCTTCGCTTTCGGGGCAGACTTCTTTAAAACCCGTTGCCCCTGGCGCTTCGCTTTCGGGGCAGACTTCTTTAAAACTCGTTGCCCCTGGCGCTTCGCTTTCGGGGCAGACTTTAGAATTGCTTTGCAATTCTAAAGTTGCTGTTCTTCGTAGGCTTGGATGATTTTGGCTACGATTGGGTGACGTACGACATCGCCTTGTTCTAATACTTGGAAATGTATTGATTTGACATACTTTAATGTACGTTCAGCTACGATTAAACCAGATTCTGTATTTTTAGGTAAGTCAATTTGCGTTTTATCCCCTGTAATGACCATTTTAGAGCCAAACCCTAAACGTGTTAAAAACATTTTCATTTGTTGATGGGTTGTATTTTGTGCTTCATCTAAAATAACAAAGGCATCATCTAATGTACGACCACGCATATAGGCTAGAGGCGCGATTTCAATTGTTCCACGTTCAATTAGTCGTTGCGTCTGTTCTGCTCCGTAAATGTCGTTTAAAGCATCATAGAGAGGTCGTAGATATGGATCTACCTTTTCCTTTAAATCACCAGGCAGAAATCCTAAAGACTCTCCTGCTTCAACAGCAGGGCGAGTTAAAATAATACGCTTCACGTGTCCATTTTTAAGTGCCTGTGTTGCCATGACTACCGCTAAATACGTTTTCCCAGTACCGGCAGGACCAATACCAAAAACAACGTCTTTGTGACGGATTGCTTGTATGTATTCTCGTTGACCAATTGTTTTTGCACGAATCGACTTACCTTTCGTCGTACGGGCTATTTCTTCATCATATAGTTCTGCAAAATATTCGATTGTTCCTTTTTGTGTCATTTCAATAGCTGTTGTGACATCACGTTGATCAATATTAATTCCTTTGCGAATGACCTTCAATAAGGCATGCAGAAGAAATGTTGCCTGTTCCTTAGCATTTTCTTCACCCGCAAGTTGAATTTGTTCACCTCGTGTAATGATATGAACATTCAGTGCTTCTTCAACTAATTTCATATTTGCATCGGAAATACCGAGTAGCATAACCGCTTCATTTGGATTATCCACTTGTAATACAGTTAACTGTTCTGACATAATCATTCTCCTTGTAGGCCTTGTATTGGACTTGCAATGTTTTCATTGACTAAAAATAGAACTTTCCCTTCAACTGTACCATTCCCCCACTTTGCCTGTAAAAGGTTTTCTTTTTTGATAATCGTTTTTTCAGGCAACGAACGTAGCACCTTTTCATGCAATAGAGGGAGAAGTAATGTCTCTATTTTCGATTCATCAAGCTCAACTTGTACAGTTTTCGTCTGCTGTTCCTCTACAATTGAAACATAGGGGTCTAACCAATTCGGTAAATCCTTTTTTTGTACATAATCAACTTTTTCTTGATGTATCCCCTTCACCAATACTCGCCATTGCTTTTGTTGGACAGTTTCCATTGTAATTTTCGTCGGAATTTTAAAGGAGCACTCTAACCAATAATCTGCATAAACCTCTCCCTTCGCACCAACAAAAACCTGATCTGTACCACTTTCTATTACGCCACTTACGAGGACATCCCCCTCATAGGCTGTATCGTTTATTGAAATTTTTCGTTCACCATTCTTAATATTAAAGTGCGTAATGACTCCGCTCTTAGTCGCTACTAAATGAGAGGCTAATTTCTCATTTGTTTGCTCTGTTTGTTTCGGTGACTCCTGTGGTCTAAGTATGACCCTTCCACCATGTTTATCAATATGCACCCATGATAGCTCTCGGTGTTGTTCTAACAGTTTTTGACGTATGGCAGTATTAGAAGGTAACTGTTTTTTAGAGAGTGGTGTTTCTAGTTGAAAAGTATTTTGAAAGGTCTTGCCTAGCCGTTGCTCTAATTCTGGCGTCGCTGCTTCGATATCCACCCGCCAAATGACTTGTGCACATAGGATTGGAATGACAATCATCAAGGCTAAACCAAGCAAAGTCCAAAGCTGTGCACGTAAAACTTGTAGCTCATCTGCATAAAAAACAGCCATTTTTAAGCGAAAGCGTCTACGAACGCGACGAATTTTCGGTAAATAATGCATCGTTGTTTCAAAGGAAACTTCTTGCTCACGAAAGACTACACGTTTTAACGGAATATGTTGAGCATGCAATGCTTGAATAAAAGGATGAACATTTTCATGCCGCTTTATACGTACAATGATTGGCCGATTATTCCACATTTAGCTCACACCCATATTCTTTGTCTTTTTCATATGAATCTCCTGTAGATTATTTACCGTGAGATGAAGCATTTCTTCCTTAAGAGCGTTAATAGTCACTGATTCTGCATTAACAGTGATATGATAATCTGCATAGTCAAACGAGCAAGTCGTCGCATCTGCATGGATAAAACGGTAGGGTCCAATAATTTTTAATGATTCATATT
The DNA here is from genome assembly GCF_032093475.1 of Lysinibacillus sp. Lineage (NCBI taxonomy): Bacteria > Bacillati > Bacillota > Bacilli > Caryophanales > Bacillaceae > Lysinibacillus > Lysinibacillus sp. The sequence continues at coordinate 4,043 of NZ_DAMDAY010000053.1, forward strand.
CTAACAATTCAAGTAGCGGCGTTAATTGAAACAATTTTTTCATAAAAAATGCCTCCTTCTTCGGCAATATATGCAGCGAAAAAGGAGGACATGCTAGTTATTTTCGTTTTGCTTTTGGCGGACCTAATATTTCAGCCATCACGATTGCTTGCACGAGCTCATTTTTAGATTGAGGCAAACGAAAAGTTGCTGGTATTTCAACTGCTGTGTGTGCCTCTTTTTTCCCAGCAGCAAGACGTCCCCTATTTTCTCGATTAGAAGAACGACTAGGTACATCCGCTTGAATGACAGGCGGAGCAACATAGCTTGGAACTTCCTTCTTCTTCTGCGCTTCTACTTTAGGCTCTTCGGCTTTCTGATTTTCAGGAATCCATTCGCCTATAAAGTCCCGCGCAAAATCCTCAAAGCTTTGTGCTTTCCCTGTACGATGTGGCGTTTCCTCCGTTACTGGTGGCTCAACCATTGTGTCTTTATTAAAAGGAGGCATCTGTTTCTGAGGCTTTTTATTTTTTGATTTTCCGAAAATAGAGCTGACTATAGCAATTATGGCAAAGAGTATTAATTGTTCCATATGTTTAGTTCCGCTCCTTTCCGTTATTAAACATTCGGTTCATTCGTTTCAGGTTTATCTGTGCTTACTTTTGAAATCGAGTCACGCATTGCAGTATCCGCTTGAATGTTACGATAGTTCATATAATCCATAATCCCCAGATTACCAGAACGTAATGCTTCAGCCATCGCTTGCGGTACTTCCGCCTCCGCTTCTACTACTTTCGCTTTCATCTCTTGAACACGCGCAATCATTTCCTGCTCATTGGCAACAGCCATCGCACGACGTTCCTCAGCTTTTGCTTGCGCAATGTTTTTATCCGCCTGTGCTTGTTCAATTTGTAATTCTGCACCAATGTTTTTACCGATATCTACGTCAGCAATATCAATGGATAAGATTTCAAAGGCTGTCCCTGAATCCAAACCTTTTGATAAAACGGTTTGTGAAATCATATCTGGATTTTCTAAAACTTCAGTATGATGGGTAGCCGAACCGATTGTCGAAACGATCCCTTCACCAACACGGGCAATAACTGTTTCCTCTCCAGCACCACCGACTAAACGCTCGATATTGGCACGTACTGTAATACGAGCTTTAGCTTTAACTTCAATCCCGTTCATTGCTACACCTGAAATAAATGGTGTTTCAATAACTTTTGGATTAACAGACATTTGAACTGCTTCTAATACATCTCGACCAGCTAAATCAATCGCAGCACAACGCTCAAACGAAAGTTCAATATTGGCACGATGAGCCGCAATTAACGCATTAACAACACGGTCTACATTACCACCTGCTAAATAGTGACTCTCAAGTTGATTGATTGTAACAGGTAAACCTGCTTTATGTGCTTTAATTAACGGATTGACAATTCGAGAAGGAATTACTCGACGTAAACGCATCCCAATTAATGTGAAAATACTAACACGAACACCTGCAGCCAGTGCAGAAATCCATAGTGCTACCGGTACAAAGGTAAAGAATACCGCGAGAACTATGAATAAAATAACCAATCCAGCAATTGGACCAATTAGAGCTAAATCAAATCCCATTTTCTATTCCTCCATCTCTTTATCTGTTCGTCTCACAACAATACGTGAGCCTTCTACTTTAATAATTTCTACATGTTGATTTACATCGATATAGCCACCTTCAGAAACAATATCAATGCGTTCATTACCAAGAACCATAGTACCTGCTGGACGAAGTGGCGTAAGCGTTTTCCCCACTTTACCTAGCAGTTCTGTGCGATTCACATTGGACACATACCCTTCCTCAGTCGTAGTTGCATCCATTAACACAAGCTTGTTTAAGACATGCAGTTTTTTCCCGAAAAATTTCATCAGAATCACCATTCCTATCATCGCTATCACCAACGCAATGAGAATTGCTATTATCATTTGCATCATATTTGCACCTGCCAGTATCAGACTTAGCACTATTAATACGCCACCTAAAATACCAACAATACCACCGGGGACAAAAAACTCTGCAACTACAAGCGCTAAACCAACAATAAATAACAATAATGTTTCATAACCCGCAAAGCCTGCAACCATATGTCCGAAGAAAAATAAACCAAGTGCTGATAACCCCATTATACCTGGAACGCCAAAGCCTGGCGAATAGAGCTCCATCACAAGTCCTAAACTTGCGATTGATAATAAAATCGGGACAATGATTGGATTTGTAATAAAACGAGCCAATTTTTCAGAAAAGGTCGGTTCGATTGAAACAACATCGCTACCATTCAGGTTGGTTACCTCTAATAGCTTTTGAAAATTTTTAACTGTTCCTTCAGAGTACTTGACCTTTAATGCTTCAGAGGCTGATAAAGTTAACAAGTTTTTCCCTTCCGCACGATATTCAGGCAGGTCATAATTAGAATCAGCCATTGCTAAAGCGTACTTTGGATCACGCCCAGATGTTTCTGCTGCTGCTTGCATTTGAGCAAGCCAGGCACTATTTGCCTTTAAATCTGCTGCATTCCCAGCTGAATCAATGACCGCTGCTGCACCGATTGTTCCATTTGGTACCATGTAGATTTCATCCGCATGTAATGCTAAAAAAGCACCTGCTGAATGGGCATCCTTATTAATAAAAGCAATCTTACGTATATCCGAGGCATCCATAAGCATGGCGATATCACTTGCTGCATTTACAAAGCCACCAGGCGTATGTATATCTAAGATAATGGCCTCGGCATTATTTTCTTCAGCCTCTTTAAAAGCTCGTTCTAAAAATGCGTGAAGTCCTCGCTCTACTTCATTATGAATAGGAACCTGGTAGACCTTACTGCTTGCAAAAGCCGAAGTTAATGGAAACGCTAACAAAAAAGTCATCCATATTACTAATAGATAGCTGAGGATTCTCCGTTTTCGCACCTTTTTCCCTCCCTTCTAACATGCTTCTCCTCTTATATACGGTCTATCATGCGAAAAGTTTCACAAATCTTAAAAGTTTATTAACTTCTTTAATTCTATTCCAAATACCAACACTTAGTATGTACAAAAAAGCCGAATGAATCAACTTGATTTCATTCGGCTTTTTCTTATGTACGTAAGAATGAGCAATGTAAAATACCTGAAATTAATCAACATTGTGATTAATCTCAGGTATAACTTTGTCTGCTCAGTGAATCATACAATTGCGTGTTATGAACGTAGGGATTTTTAATGGGAAATTAAATTACCACTTACGTTTACGTGCAGCTTCTGATTTCTTTTTACGTTTTACGCTAGGTTTTTCGTAGAACTCGCGCTTTCTAACTTCTTGAATTGTACCACTTTTTGATACAGTACGTTTGAAGCGGCGAAGAGCATCTTCAAGCGATTCGTTTTTGCGAACGACAGTTTTTGACATCTCTCTTTCCCTCCCTCCGAACACACGTCAATACACAATTAGGCAAATAACCTTCTGTTGTGTACTAAAAAATTATATCGTATTGTCTAATAATGGTCAATAGAAAGTGTGCGAAAATATCAAGTGAATTTTTGGTTTTATTTTTGCTCGAATTATTAATGAATATTTCGCTCACAATATAAAATAATTACATTTTCCTATTAATTAAGGGGTTTACAAAAAATAGAATATGGGCGTAGAATAATCACATTCAATTTCATATCGGCCAAATCTCAAACGTTGAGAACGGAGGACCCAATCTTTTGGGGTTAATTCTGCTATTGCAGAAGGGATGAGAATCTCTTTCGCCATCCTACCCGTCAGCTAACTTCGTCGGCTAAAGCGAAGGAGGTCATACAAGACCACCATTAAAAGCATGTTTTTCTATGCCTGTGCATGCTTTTTTAGTAGGTCTTTTTATTATGCCGTTTAATAAAAGATTAAGGAGAACACGATGAACAATTTTAAAAATACATTAAATCCTCCCAAAATTCTCGTACTTGGTTTTGCATTGATTATTGTGATAGGGACGTTTCTTTTAACGCTGCCTTTCTCCACTGAGGATGGGAACGGACTACCCTTTTTAGATGCATTATTCACCGCTACCTCTGCAACTTGTGTCACAGGGTTGATTGTTGTGGATACAGGAGATACATTTTCCATTTTTGGAGAATTGGTGATATTATCATTAATCCAAATCGGTGGCCTAGGATTTATGACATTTGCAACTTTATTATTTTTAATACTTGGAAAGAAAATTTCTTTAAAAGAAAGATTGTTGCTAAAAGAAGCATTCAATAATATTTCGATTGCTGGTCTTGTTAAATTAGTAAAAAGAATATTGCTCTTTACAGCGTTAATTGAAATAATCGGCGGCCTTATTTTAACTATTCGTTTTTCATTTGACATGCCGATAGGAAAAGCTTTTTATTTTGGATTTTTTCATGCCATTTCTAATTTCAACAACGCAGGATTTGATTTAATGGGTGGTTTTAACGGAATGACATCCTACGTAGATGACCCATTTGTTGTTTTGACAATTTGTGCGCTAATTACAATTGGTGGCTTAGGATTTATTGTCATGAATGAATTGTATGAATATCGAAAGACAAAAAGGCTCTCCGTCCATACAAAAATTGTCTTAGCGACTACACTTCTATTGACTGCTAGCGCAACCATTTTGATTTTTTTATTTGAATATAGCAATTCAAAAACAATCGGTCCATTATCTGAGTGGGGCAAAATATTAGGTTCTTTTTATCAAGCTGTAACACCAAGAACAGCTGGGTCCAATACTCTTGCAATTGGTGACTTAACCCATTCCACATTATTTTTAATCATTCTCTTAATGTTTATAGGAGCTGGGTCTGGTTCCACTGCTGGTGGTATTAAGATTACAACCTTCGCTGTATTAGTAGCTACCATGTGGTCACAAATCAGAGGGAAAGAAGATGTTGTTTTATTTAAACGTCGAATTGTCAACGAAACCATTTTAAAAGCGTTAACTGTCACAATGTGTGGCGCCATGATTGTTATAGTTGTGACAATTCTTCTTAGTATTATTGAACAACGGCATAGCTTCATGATGTATTTATTTGAGGCTACCTCTGCCTTTGCTACTGTTGGTCTTTCGATGGGACTAACGCCAGAACTAACACCAGGTGGTCGTGTTCTTATTATTTTGACAATGTTCGCTGGAAGACTTGGTCCATTAACTATAGCTTTCGCCATTACAAAACGACGAAAAAAAGAGGCTTTTCGACATCCAAAAGGAAATATTATGATTGGATAATCAAATTAGAGGAGTGTGTGATCTATGGCAATCAAACAATATGCCGTAATAGGCTTAGGAAGATTCGGAACAAGTGTCGCCCGACGATTACATGAAGCGGGACAAGAAATATTAGGAATTGATGTAAATGAAGAAAGAGTTGAGGATGCAGAACCTTATGTAACCCATGCAGTAGTAGCTGATACAACAGAAGAAAAAGCTTTAACATCCCTTGGTATAGGAAACTTCGATTGTGTCATTGTGGCAATCGGTAACGATATGCAGTCTAGTATTTTAACTGTGTCCTTATTAAAAGAGCTAGGAATCAAAAAGGTTATTGCAAAGGCACTTGGTAAAAGACATGGGCAAGTCTTAGATAAAGTTGGTGCTGATTGGATTATTTATCCTGAACGAGATATGGGAGAGCGCGTGGCAAATCAGCTACTATCCCCCAATATGCTGAATTATATCGAACTATCCAAGGAATACAGTATTGAAGAAATTATGATTCCCTCCAAAATGGCTGGGCATAATTTACGGGATTTAGATTTACGTGCAAAATATAACGTCAGTGTGATTGCGATTGTGCGTGAAGGTGAAATTATTATTTCTCCTTCTCCAGAGCAAATTATTGAAAAGGAAGATTTATTGGTGATGATCGGTCATCGAGAAGATCTTACTTTATTTTCCAACATTCAATAGCAAAGAAAAGGCTGTTTCAAGTTCACTTGAATACAGCCATCCATTTTTTGTCTTAGAAAATTTTCTTCTGATTTCTGTCATCTTTTAAAATTTCTACTGCCTCTCTAAAACGCTGGGAATGGACAACCTCACGTTCACGTAAAAACTTCAAGCTATCATTTAAATCCGTATCATCTGATAAATCGATAATCCATTGATATGTGGCACGCGCTTTTTCTTCAGCCGCAATATCCTCATACAAATCCGCAATAGGATCTCCCTTAGCCTGAATATAGGTTGCTGTAAATGGTACTCCTGAAGCATTCTGATAAAATAATGCTTTATCATGATTCACGTAATGATCCCCTAGACCCGCTTCCTTTAGCATTTCTGGCGTAGCGTCTTTTGTTAGCTTATAAATCATCGTAGCAATCATTTCTAAATGAGAAAATTCCTCAGTCGCTATATCGGTTAAGAGCCCTACCACTTTGTCTGGAATGGTATAGCGCTGGTTCATATAGCGAAGGGCCGCTGCCAGTTCCCCATCTGCTCCTCCATATTGCTCTATTAAAAACTTAGCAAGCATTGGATTACATGTACTAACTTTCACCGGATACTGGAGCTTTTTTTCGTAATACCACAAAGATTATTCCTCCTAGTCTTTAGATTAGACTTGCCATGGCCATGGTGTATCAATCCAGTTAAAAGGATAATTCGAATAACTTCTCCCAAAATTCATGAGCGGTCCATATTTTTGTTCAAAATCAATTTTGAGCTTCATACTTTTCTCTGTATTTTCATTAAATTGCTGAATGGCATCATAATCGTGTGGATGGGTGTCTAAATAGAGGTTTAATTCAACGATGACGAAATCAATTGCCTGAATTTCTTCTAATTGTTTATAAAATTCTGGTGGCATCTTTTTAGTCATGCTTCATCCCTCCTTTTTAGGGGAATTGGGTATGGGCTAAATAATTGGGGCCATAGTGTTCCAGCCATTAAAGCTTCCCTTGGGGTTTGGAATTGTGGTAGTCCGGGTGGTTGAAAACCCATATATAGTTGTGGTGGCGTTGAATAATACTTTACTTCTATGGGCTTACAGGGATCAAAGGGGCTAATATAAGGCTTCCAATACTTATACTGTGTAAACATGGCATCCTCCTTCCTGATTCACATTCATCAGTGGAGTATATGTGAAGAAAAAAATATTATTCTAATTGCACACAAAGAAGCCACAAGCTCCTACAATAAATTGTATTAGCTTGTGGCCAATCGATATACGAATTTTAATAGTTAGAATCAGCAATTAAACCGTTCATAATGGCCACACCAGAGCTTGCCCCAATACGCGTAGCACCAGCTTCCACCATTTTTTTCATGTCTTCTAAGCTACGAACACCACCTGAAGCTTTAACGCCCAGTTCAGGACCTACTGTTTTACGCATAAGCGCAATATCTTCTGCTGTTGCGCCACCAGTAGAGAAACCTGTAGATGTTTTCACATAGTCAGCACCCGCAGCTACCGCTAGTTCACATGCTTTCACTTTTTCTTCATCTGTTAATAAACAAGTTTCAATAATCACTTTTACAAGTGCATGACCTTTTGCTGCTTCCACTACTGCCGCAATATCAGCTTGTACCAGTTCGTAGTTCTTATCCTTTAATGCGCCGATATTAATAACCATATCTACTTCTTTTGCACCGTTTGCAATTGCATCTTTTACTTCAAATGCTTTAACAGCTGGTGTATTAGCACCTAATGGGAAACCAATAACGGTACAAACTAAAACGTCTGAACCTTGTAATAGCTCGCTGCTGTGTTTAACCCACGTTGGATTTACACAAACAGAAGCAAAATTAAATTGTTTAGCCTCTGCACATAATGTTTCAATTTGTTCTTTTGTTGCCTCAGCCTTTAATAATGTATGATCAATCATACGCGCAAAATTTTGTTCCATTGTTAAACGCTCCTTCACTAAGCAAGATGTACGTACCTCTTCGAATCATATCATTTTTTCACGTTGGCGTCTAATTTCTTTCTATATAATAAAAGCTGAAATGTAAACTTTTAAGAACACAGAAGTTATCAGAAGACTATATTGAAGCAAATCACTTAATTATTTCACAAAAAAATCTTATATGTACTGATTTCATAAGGTTTATGTTATCATAAATCACGTATCTAAAATATGTACACCAAAAAACTATTTAAATGTTGCAAACACAAGGTAATGTGAATTGAAAGGATGATATATATTATGAGTAACGAGCGATCAAAAATCGTGAGTTTCCATACTCTAGGTTGTAAAGTAAATCATTACGAAACAGAGGCAATTTGGCAGCTGTTTAAAGAAGAAGGCTATGATCGTACAGAATTTGATCAACAGGCAGACGTTTACGTCATTAATACATGTACAGTTACGAATACTGGAGATAAAAAATCTCGTCAGGTTATTCGTCGAGCAATCCGCCAAAATCCGGATGCAGTTATTTGTGTAACAGGATGCTATGCTCAAACATCCCCTGCAGAAATTATGGCTATCCCTGGTGTCGATATCGTTGTCGGAACACAAGATCGTACGAAATTACTTGGTTATATTGAACAATATCGTGCGGAACGTCAACCGATTAATGCTGTACGTAATATTATGAAAAACCGTGTATACGAAGAATTGGATGTACCTACATTTACAGACCGTACACGTGCTTCATTAAAAATCCAAGAAGGCTGTAACAATTTCTGTACATTTTGTATTATTCCTTGGGCGCGCGGCTTAATGCGTTCTCGTGACCCACAAGAAGTATTACATCAAGCACAGCAATTAGTTGACGCTGGTTATCTTGAAATTGTCTTAACCGGTATTCATACAGGTGGCTATGGACAAGATTTAAAAGATTATAATCTTGCTCAATTACTACGTGATTTAGAAGCTAATGTGAAAGGCTTAAAGCGTCTTCGTATTTCATCTATTGAGGCTAGTCAATTAACGGATGAAGTAATTGAAGTACTACGTGAATCAAAGATTGTCGTGAATCATTTACATATTCCGATTCAATCTGGTTCTGATACAGTATTAAAACGTATGCGTCGTAAATATACAATGGAATTCTTTGGTGAGCGCTTAACAAAATTACATGAGGCTCTACCTGATTTAGCTGTTACTTCCGATGTAATCGTTGGGTTCCCTGGCGAGACAGAAGAAGAGTTTATGGACACATATAACTTTATCCGTGATCATAAATTCTCTGAGCTACACGTTTTCCCATTCTCTCCTCGTACAGGAACTCCAGCTGCACGTATGGAAGATCAAATTGATGAAGACATTAAAAATGAACGTGTCCATCGACTCATCGCTTTAAACGATCAACTAGCAAAAGAGTATGCTTCTCGTTTTGAAGATCAAGTGCTAGAAGTTATTCCTGAAGAATTTGTGCATGATGGCAGTAAAGAAGAAGGCCTTCTAACAGGCTATACAGACAACTACTTAAAAGTAGTTTTTGAGGGTCCAGAAAATCTAATCGGACAACTTGTAAAAGTAAAAATTACACAAGCAGGCTACCCTCACTCAAAAGGACAATTTGTACGTGTTTTAGAAACAGTTAATTAATATTGAAAAAAAGGGGTTGCCAATTTTTATAGGCACCCTTTTTTCATTGAATGGATATCATTCTATTGCTATTCATTCAAATATCATTAAGGACAAATCATATTGTACATTAATTGCTTCGAAAGATTACCAAAAGTAAACATCGATTCATATATCCTCAAATTCAATTTTATACTCTATTATTAGTCCAACTAAATACACTTTTATTGATCTATCCTACAATCAGAAAATTAGTAGTACAAACAAATATCTGTTTGTACTACTAGCTTTGTTAGTATATTATAAGTCGTTCTGCTTTCCTCTAATCTAGCAATGATCAAGGACTAGGAGGAGGTGTAAGTCCTAAGAGAACTGGCGTTATTACACTGCTGCCAGCACCAAGACGAATTTGCTGAACTTGCAATACTTTTACAGTAAGTTCTAAGACAATTTTTTCACGTAATGTGCTGAATGTTCCTTCAGGAGCTGCCATAATTGGTGAAAAATCAAGTTCGAAGAAGTTTGCTGCTACTAACTCACCAAATGGTTGTTCATTGTATTTAACGAGATTTTGGAAGAATGCCTTATCTAATCGTGCATCCATTTGCGTTCTTTCATTAAGGAAGTTCGCTTCCGCAAACTCGGAAATGCCTAGGATTGGTGTAGCTCCACCAGGTGCTTGTGGGAAAATAAGGTCTGTAAAACCTGAAAACGGTACGTCTGCAATTCTGTCTCGAAGTGCTCCATTACATGCTGATGAAGCATATTCAATATTTTTCCGAATATGTCCTGCTACAAATAATTTAGCTCTTGTTACTCTAAAGAAATCAGTGCCAGCAATACGAGCAAAGCTAACTGGTACTAGTTTTACTTGATTTAAGAAGACATTCTTTTTCACTCGTTTGATTTCTGTTGCAGCAGGGCTAAGTGTAATATCCGACTCGACAACAATTTGCAATGTTGGTTCTGCCAGTACAACCGGAACTTTAATAGTTGGTGTTGTAACTGGTGTAGTGACTACGGGTGTAATCTCATTCGTTAATGGAATTTGTTCAGTTGATGTTACAGGACAAGGTTGAAATTGACTTTCTAATTGATCGCTCAAAAAATTTCCCTCATTTCATTTTTTTAGTATTAGAGAGCTCTCCTATCGCTAGAATATGTGGCAATTAAATCTATACATAGACGTATATATTAGTTTTTCATTCATTTTATTTGAGTTGAGCGATAAATTTCTATAATCCTCCAAAACCTTCCCCGTCAAATAAGACTTTAATTTTTTGGACTTGTAGCATATGGATAACTAATTCTAATACTATATTTTGACACAATTGATTGGGATGAATGTCTGTCTCAATGGGCTTATTAGACACTGTATACTCAATATTGTGCTGTATATAACCTTCTATAAATAAATTCCCCTTTAATACCGTACATGTTCCATTATCTGATGTCTGAGATTTATAAATAGGTACAAATCTATAATCGGACAGTAGCACCTCATTTGTGATCTCTTTAACTTCTTTAATACCTTCATCAAAAGCTATATATTCCTCCATACATATTTCTATTTTGTATTCCCCTAGCACAACAGGAACTCGTATATGTATAAAAGAATCAGAGGAATAAGAGTTAGTTTCTCCTTTGTGAATTGTTTGCGAGTTATGTAAGGGAACTACTCCTGATTTTCACGGATGACGATACTTATTTTTTTTATCATTTTTATCAGTCCTTATTAAAGAAATCATTTGATTAATGTTGGAGCGAACCAAACGATAATTAGGTTGTTCAGGGTAATCCCTAATCGTGTGGAATAACTTAGTTTCAAGTTGAGGTGTTAGATCGTCTTGTAAATCAAGAAATTCAAATGTAAACTGTTGAACATTTTCACCATAAATAGGAGCATGAAGAAAATCGGTAATTTCTACAAAGGTGGAAAAGGGACTTTTTTTGGTTGTGGTGTATACTTCCCCTTGTTTAGAGGTTGGACTCGCCTTATCAAGATCTGGTGGATTGTTTGACTTTAATTTTTCTATGTCATCTATATGTATATTATGTTCAACCTCAGGAAGAGCTTTATTGGGGAATTTTAGATTACTGTCTGCTTGAGTTGTTAAACCTTGTTCTTCAGACACGTTCTCATTACTATTTGGTAGATAGTCATTTTCTTCCGTATCATTTGATTCTGTAGGACTTGCTAGTTCTTGATTGGAGGCTATCTGATCTTTAATTAAATCCTCGACATGGTCCGCATCGATATGTTGAAATTGTTCGTTGTTCTCCTCTACTATCGGTTCGATAGGTATGTGAAGCCCTTCATTGGAGGTGAGTTGCTCTGATATGGTTGGTTCCTCCGGTAGACACTTCTCGATATGTGAGGGGTGGTCGTATTCTTCCTCAGAATTGGTTTCTGTAAATAGAGGTTGTTCTTCATGGATGATTAGTTGCTCGGTTATTGTCAGTTCCTCCGGGAGACTTCCATCGTTCGCTTGGAGATGGTCGTCTATATATATGAATTGCTCTTCATGGTTAGCTAATTGTTCCGTTAAGATCACTTCTGTGTGGCTCTCACTGATAGCTAGGGGATGGTCTTTTTCTTGCGCAACATTTGTTTCTTTATCTATTGGTAGCTCTTCATTAGATGCTAATTGTTCAGCTAAGCTAGCATCCTCCCTGAAGTGCTCAAAATTTGGATGATGTTCGTGTTCTTCCTCAATAATCGTATCAGTAAGTATGGGTAGCTCTTCATTAGAGATTACATGGTCTGTTAAAGTGGATTCCTCTGCAAGTATTGATATATCCCCTATTTCATCAAATGCATTAGTATCTCCGTTATAAGTAGGTTCTAATGGTGATTCGTGATCTATTTTAGTCTGATACGTCCACTCACTATATTTATTTTGTTTAGAGGATATTTCCTTCATCTCTCTAAAGTTAATCCATGGAGTTGCCATTCGTTCACTCCCAAATAATGATTTGACAAAAAAAGCACAACAATAAACAAACTTTTTTTGTTATCAGTTGCGATGATATTAATTCCTTTAAAACATGTTATATGATCGGAAACTTACAATACTAATTACAATTCATATTATGCATTATTTCTACTTTTGTCACAGTCCCCTCCATGAGATATGATTGTACATGTTCTTTTATATTGCAAAAAAGACAGTTAAAAGTTCAAGTAAAGTGAACTTTCAACTGCCTGACAACATATTTGATTTTATATTAGCTTTATTGTTACCATATCTGCTCCACTACATAAAAATATTAACAAGACTCAGTAGGAGGAATAATTTCAGGGACAATTGGTGTTGCTGGTGGAGTAAGCCCTGGAAGAACAGGTGTTACTACACTACTTCCAGCGCCCAAACGGATTTGTTGAACTTGCAATACTTTTACAGTAAGTTCTAATACAATTTTTTCACGTAATGTGCTGAATGCTTCTTCAGGAGCTGCCATAATCGGTGAAAAATCAAGTTCAAAGAAGTTGGCTGCTACTAATTCACCAAATGGTTGTTCATTGTATTTAACGAGATTTTGGAAGAAAGCCTTATCTAATCGAGCATCCATTTGCGTTCTTTCATTAAGGAAGTTTGCCTCCGCAAACTCGGAAATACCTAAGATTGGAGTAGCGCCACCAGTTGCTTGTGGGAAAAATAGTTCTGTAAAACCTGAAAACGGAACATCAGCAATTCTATCCTGAAGTGCTCCATTACATGCTGATGAAGCATATTCAATATTTTTCCGAATATGTCCTGCTACAAATAATTTAGCTCGTGTTACTCTAAAGAAATCCGTGCCAGCAATCCGTGCAAAGCTAACCGGTACCAGTTTCACTTGATTTAGAAAGACATGCTTTTTCACTCGTTTGATTTCTGTTGCTGCAGGACTAAGCGTAATATCCGACTCGACAACGATTTGCAGTGTTGGTTCTGCCAGTACAACTGGAATTTTAATAGTTGGCGTCGTAAGCGGTGTAGTGACTAGCGGCGTAATCTCATTCGTTAACGGTATTTGTTCAGTAGATGTTACTGGACAAGGTTGAATCTGATTAATAAATTGTTCACTCAAAAAATCCCCTCATTTCATTTATAGTATTAGTGAGCTCTCTATCGCTAGAATATGTCGCAATTAAATCTATGTATGGACAATGAACTTGTTCACTTACATATTTTATTTGGAATGTTTGAGCCTGTGATTTTCCGGGGTGACTTTGACTATCCTTTATGTATTAGTAATGATACATATCTTTAATCATAGATGTATAAATCCACTTATAGCACGGATTTAACACCGATCCGCTTCAAATACTAATTAAATAAAAAGCCACTTAAAATAATTTTTAAGTGGCTTTTTCTAGGTCTTGTTGATAGTTAGTTGTACATTACTGTTATTCGAATTCATAGGATATGGCAGACAACGCATATAGTGGCGCTGTTTCTGCACGTAAAATTCTTGGCCCTAATGACATCGTTTGAGCACCTGCTTGTATTAGAGCTTCAGACTCATGACGAGAGATGCCTCCCTCTGGCCCAAAAATAATCAACATTGATTTTGATTTCTTATCATCGACATTTTTTAGCTTGTCCGCAAATCTTGTCCGCTCATCAGCCTTGGCATCTTCTTCATCTGCGATAAAAACGGCATCAAAAAGGTCTATTTGTTGTAACAGTTGCTTAAATCCAATTGGTTCAAAAACTACTGGAATATGTGTACGATGAGCTTGTTCAGCTGCCTCTTTAGCAATCTTTTGTAATCGTTCCTGCTTTTTTGCTCCTTTTTTCTTGTCCCATTTCACAATGGAACGCTCGGCTTCAAATGGTAATAAAGCAAACATTCCGAGCTCTGTTGCTTTTTGCGTAATCAGCTCTAGCTTATCGCCCTTTGGCAAGCCACAAGCTACTGTTACTTGAATCGGTAGCTCTGGTGAAGGAATCGTTTGACCTGTCGCTTCAATTACGATTTCATCATTATCAAACCCTTCAATTGTACAAATATGAGCTGTATTTTGTGCAACAACAACGATTTTGTCGCCCTGTTTCATACGCATCACTCGCTCAATATGGCGTGCATCTTCTCCACTAATACGTGCATTTTCTATGGCTGTCTCAATAAAATAACGTTGCATGCTACACAGTCCTTTCTACTACTGGTAGAGAAAACGCCAAATCACAAGCACACGGCTCACGATTTGGCGCTTCTTCAATCATGTTATAGTGGTCGACGGGCAATAATAGCGACCCAATCTTCCATCAATAATACTTCTTCAATAACGAAGCCTGAAGCTTCAAGTGCTGCTTTTACATCATCACGTTTTGCCCCGATGATGCCTGAAGTGACATATAATCCACCTGGTTTCACAATTGTATAAGCGTCGTCTGTGAAGGACATAATGATCTCTGCCAAAATATTAGCTACAACCACATCTGCTGGTTCTTTTACTGTATCTAATAAGTTCCCATGGAATACCGCTACTTTATCTTCTACTTTATTTAAGGCAACATTTTCTTGTGCTGAGCGTACAGCTACCTCGTCTAAATCGAGAGCATGCACACTTTTGGCACCAAGTAATGCTGCTCCAATAGATAATACACCTGATCCTGTTCCAATATCGACTACTGTATCCCCTTCTTTAATGACTTTTTCAAGTCCTTGTAAACACATCACTGTAGTAGGGTGTGTACCTGTACCGAACGCCATGCCAGGATCTAACTCAATAATCAATTCATCTGTAGAAACAGGCGTATAATCTTCCCATGTTGGTACGATAGTAAAGCGTTCAGAAATTTTGACAGGATGGTAGTATTGCTTCCAGGCAGTTGCCCAATCTTCTTCGTTGACTTCAACAATGGATACTACATTTTCACCGATATCGATGTTAAAGTTTGTTAAATTTGTGATAGCTGCTTTAATTTCTTCGACAGTTTCATTTAAAAAGCTAGACTCCGATAAATAAGCTTTGACAATCACGCCATCTTTCGGAAAATCCTCTTCATTTAGCGCGTAAATTTCACCATATTGATCCTCACGTGGCTTCGCAAATTCTGCAGAATCTTCGATGACAACACCACTTGCACCTGCTTCATGCAAAATATTCGAAATTGCTTCTACCGCTTCATTTTTTGTATGAATGGATAATTCTGACCACTTCACGTAGCTCTTCAGCTCCTCTAATTATTCACCTTGGAATTTTTTCTTAATTTTATCAAATAGTGAACTACCCTGTTCTTCAGGAATATCGCCACTAATTTCTGCAAATTCTCGTAGTAATTGCTTTTGTCTCTCCGTTAATTTTTCTGGTGTCATGACTTTCACCGTTACGTATTGATTACCCATACCATAGCCATGAACATTTTTAACACCTTTATCTTTTAGACGGAATTGAGCGCCTGACTGTGTACCAGCTGGGATACGTAATTTAACTTTACCATGAACTGTTGGCACTTCAATTTCGTCCCCTAGTGCTGCTTGTGGGAATGTTAATTTTAGCTCGAAGTAAATATCGTCCCCATCACGTTCAAATTCATTGTGACCTTGGACACGGAACATAATATATAAATCCCCTGCAGGTCCACCATTTATACCTGGTTCACCTTGACCAGATACACGAATTTGTTGACCATCATCAACACCAGCTGGAATCGTCACTTTAATTTTTTTGCGTTTTTGGACTTTTCCTTCTCCACGACAAGTTGAACATTTTTCTTTTATGATTTTACCTGTACCATGACAAGTTGAACATGTACGACGGTTCATCATACGACCAAATGGTGTATCTACTGCTTGATTGATTTGTCCAGCACCATTACATGTTGAACATGTTTCAGGCTGTGTACCTGGTTTAGCTCCTGAACCATGACATGTTTCACACGTTTCATCTTTCGGGATTTCTATTTCTGTTTCTTTCCCAAAAATAGCTTCTTCAAATTTTATGTTCATGCGATATTGCAGGTCATCACCTTTGCGTGGCGCATTTGGGTCTTGACGGCGACCTCCACCGCCAAAGAATGAGCTGAAAATATCCTCGAAGCCGCCAAAGCCACCGCCTCCGAAGCCACCACCAAAGCCTGCATTCGGATCTTCATGACCAAATTGGTCGTAACGAGCTTTTTTCTGGTCATCACTTAATACTTCATATGCTTCAGCGATTTCTTTGAATTTTTCATCTGCACCTGGCTCTTTATTAAGGTCAGGGTGATATTGTTTTGATAATTTACGGTATGCTTTTTTAATCTCATCTTTTGAAGCCGATTTTGTTAAACCAAGCACCTCGTAATAATCGCGTTTCTCCATGATTCACACTCCGCTCTGTTTGCATAAAATCTATTGTAACATGCAGTTGATAAAACTGCCTCTTTTTTTCGAACTAATTGTCTTATAATATAGAGTTTTTTTACTTCCTAGCAGCTAACGTATGCAGCTATTCCATAAATGGTGCCATTCACGTGAAGTGTTCTCACATCATGACAAAAGCCAAAGCCGCAAGCGGTCTTTGGCTTTTCACTTAACTGTGTTAACTCTTATTTATCGTCTTTTACTTCTTCGAATTCAGCATCTACAACACCGTCATCTTTTTTACCTGCACCAGTGTCTGCTCCTGCTTCGCCACCTTGAGCTGCTTGAGCAGCTGCTGCTGCTTGTTCGTAAACTTTCATTACTAATGGTTGTAATACGCCTTCTAATTTTTCTTTCGCTGCTTTAATGCCTTCTAATTCACCAGCTTCAAGTGCTTTTTTCAATTCATCACGAGCATCTTCAACTGATTTTTTCTCGTCTTCTGTAATTTGCTCACCTAAGTCAGCAATTGTTTTATCCACTTGGAATACTAATTGATCAGCTTCATTGCGTAGGTCTGCTTCTTCTTTACGTTTAGCATCTGCCTCAGCATTCGCCTCTGCGTCTTTTACCATACGCTCAATTTCTTCGTCTGATAATCCGGAATCAGATTGGATTACAATTGTTTGCTCTTTGTTTGTACCAAGGTCTTTCGCTTTTACAGATACGATACCGTTTTTATCAATATCGAATGTTACTTCGATTTGAGGTACACCACGTGGTGCTGGTGGAATGTCTGCTAATTGGAAGCGACCTAATGTTTTATTGTCAGCTGCCATTGAACGCTCACCTTGTAGAACATGGATATCTACTGCTGGTTGGTTATCTGCTGCTGTAGAGAATACTTGTGATTTTGATGTAGGGATTGTTGTGTTACGATCAATTAACTTCGTGAACACACCACCCATTGTTTCAATACCAAGTGAAAGTGGTGTTACGTCAAGTAATACTACGTCTTTTACATCACCTGTTAGTACGCCACCTTGTACTGCAGCACCCATTGCAACAACTTCGTCTGGGTTAACACCACGGTGAGGTTCTTTACCAGTTTCTTTACGTACTGCTTCTTGTACTGCTGGAATACGTGTTGAACCACCAACTAAAATAACTTGGTCGATTTCTGAAGTTGAAAGACCTGCATCAGATAATGCTTGGCGCACTGGTCCTACTGTACGGTTTACTAATGGTAATGTAATTTCATCGAATTTTGCACGAGTTAAAGAGATTTCTAAGTGTAAAGGTCCTGCTTCACCCGCTGTAATGAACGGTAAAGAGATTTGCGTTGATGTTACACCAGATAAATCTTTTTTCGCTTTTTCAGCTGCGTCTTTAAGACGTTGCATAGCCATTTTATCTTTTGATAAATCAATACCATTTTCTTTTTTGAATTCTGCTACTAGATATTCGATAATTGCATCATCGAAATCATCTCCACCTAGCTTGTTATCACCAGCAGTTGCTAGTACTTCAAAGACACCGTCACCTAATTCAAGGATTGATACGTCAAATGTACCACCACCAAGGTCAAATACTAATACTTTTTGATCTTGATCTTGTTTGTCTAATCCATAAGCTAGTGCAGCAGCAGTTGGTTCGTTAATGATACGCTCTACTTCAAGACCTGCGATTTTACCAGCATCTTTAGTCGCTTGGCGTTGTGCATCGTTAAAGTAAGCAGGAACTGTAATAACAGCTTTTGTTACTTTTTCTCCTAAGTAGTCTTCCGCGTAGCCTTTTAAGTATTGAAGAATCATAGCAGATACTTCTTGTGGTGTATAATCTTTATCTTCCACTGTTACTTTTTCAGCTGTACCCATTTTTGATTTAATAGAAATGATTGTATTAGGGTTTGTAACTGATTGACGTTTCGCTACTTCACCAACTTGACGTTCACCATTTTTAAAGGCAACAACAGATGGTGTAGTACGGTTTCCTTCTGGGTTTGGAATTACTTTTGGTTCTCCACCTTCAAGTACAGAAACGCAAGAGTTTGTTGTTCCTAAGTCAATACCAATAATTTTGCTCATTAAAATTTCCTCCTATTATTTCAACGCAAGGGATGCGTTTTTAACTGATTTTAATTGACTAAATAGTACAAGGACTATTCGTTCACAGATACCATTGTAGGGCGTAACACACGATCCTTTAAGATATACCCTTTTTGCAGCTCGCGTAAGACAACACCCGTCTCTTTTTCACTATCTTGTTCTTGCATAACAGCTTGGTGTACATTTGGATCAAATGGTTCACCTTCTGCTTTAATAACTTGCAGACCTTCTTTTTCTGTTGCTTCAATTAAAGAGCGATACACCATTTCAATCCCTTTAATAATAGATGCAGCTTCTTCCGAAGTTGTCTCAACTTGTAAGGCACGCTCAAAATTATCAAGAACTGGCAATAAATCAGATAGTAAGTTTTGTGCGCGGTATTTTTCAGCAGCCTCACGGTCTAACTGATTACGACGACGCATATTATCGAAGTCAGCGCGTAAGCGTAGGTGACGGTTTTCCTCGTCATCAAGCTTGGCTTGTAGTTCAGCCAGCTTTGCCTCATACTGTTCTTCAATTGATAATTCAACTTCTTCTTGAACTTCTGCTTGTGCTACTTCCTCTTCTGTCGTTTCAGCTTGTACATCTTCTTGTACTAAATCTTTGTTTTCAGTTGTTTCTGTCACTTGAATCCTCCTCATTATCATTCACTACGATTCTTCGTAAAGGCCTGTGTTAAATCCAAGCGCATTACGTCTAATAAAGCCACGACACGCTTATAATCCATGCGTGTTGGGCCAATAATAGCAATGGCTCCCTGTTGATCATCACCAATGGAATAAGTAGTAGTAATGACACTGCAATTTTCCATTTCTAATTGTTTATTTTCTGAGCCTATCCGAATATGAATACCTGATTCGTTCGGATGAAAAAGTGACTGCACTTGGCTAGTCGTCTCCATTAAGTCCAAAATCATACGGACTTTGTTTAAATCATGGAATTCTGGTTGGTTAAACATATTCGTTTTACCACCATAGAAAATTTTACTTTCTGGATTTTGCATAGTGGCTGTCACGAGTGCGCGAATAAAATCATCCGCTGATCGAACATGCTGCTGTAGCACAGCCAGCACTTCAGCCTCAAGTCTTTTATGGAGATCTTCTAATGATACACCGATTAAGCGCTCATTTAAGATATTCACCATTTTCTCTAAATCCGAAGCGGTAAAGTCAGGCGGTAAGTTGAACATGCGATTTTCTACATGCCCATTGTTCGTCACGATAATTGCTACTGCAGTATCGCTCGAAAGAGGCACAATTGAAAATCGTTTGACACGATGCCTTTGAACATCAGGTCCTAAAAGTATGGAAGTATATGATGTCAGCTCCGATAAAATATTGGCTGACTTTCGGATAATATGCTCTACTTCTACTAATCGATCATTGAAAATTGATTGGATTTGTTGTATGTCCTTCGAATTAATACCTTGTGGACTCAACAAATGATCTACATAAAATCTGTAACCCTTTTCCGAAGGCACTCGACCAGAGGAAGTATGAGTTTTTTCTAGAAAGCCTAATTCCTCTAAATCCGCCATTTCATTTCGAATAGTGGCTGGACTAAATGTAATCCCTTGTTTTTTGGAGATTTGGCGAGAACCTACCGGCTGTGCAGACACAATAAAGTCGTCTACAATGACTTGCAATATCTGTAACTGCCGATTTGTTAGCATGATTATCACCTCTGTTAGCACTCGACTAAGAGGAGTGCTAATACTATTATTAAATTATCAAATCCCACATTTTATGTCAACGATATCGCTCAATCTTCTAGCAAAAATTGTTGAAATACTTCATTCCCTACGAAACGTCCTTTGCGCGTAAGACGAATTCCCCTCTCATCATGTTCCAAAAGCCCTTCTGATTCTAGCTTTTCGATGACTTGCTCATACTGTGCATTCATCGGCTCATTAAATTTCTCTTCATATATAGAGTGCATAACGCCCTCTGTTTTTCGCAGTCCTAAAAACATTTGTTCTTCTCTCTTCTCCGCTTGTGTTACCTCATGCTCATGTACAATTGGTAGCTCTTCTGCAAAAACAGCATCCATATACTTTTTCAATGGACCATGATTAGAATAGCGTATACCCGCTAGGTACCCATGAGCACCTGCCCCAAAACCGGCATACTCATCATTATCCCAATATATTTTATTATGTTCTGAATGAAAACCTGGTTTTGCAAAATTACTAATTTCGTATTGTTGAAGTCCGTGTAAAGACATTTCTTGCATTAGCACATCATACATATCCGCTTCAAGATCCTCAGTCGGTAAATGCAATTTGCCTTTAGCATATTGATTATAGAAAATGGTTTTTGGCTCTACAATAAGGGAATAGGCAGAGAAGTGCGGTAAATCTAGCGCAAAAGCTTTTTCTAATGAATCCCGCCATTGAGCCATCGTTTGCCCAGGCAACCCATACATTAAATCAATGCTAATATTGTGAAAGCCATGCTGTTTTGCCAAAGCGATTGTTTCGTAGACATGTTCATTACTATGTGTGCGTCCAATCTTCTGTAACAGTCCTTGGTCAAATGATTGCACACCCATACTCAGGCGATTAACACCACCATCAAACAATACTTGCAATTTTGCTGCAGACAGTTCATCAGGATTGGCCTCTGATGTAAATTCTTTCACACTACTCATTGGAATATACGCATGAATATACGTTAGTAGTTTGTCCAATTGTTTTGGAGATAAAGCAGTTGGTGTCCCTCCACCGAGAAAAATCGTTTCGATGTTACGAAAATGCTCAGGATATTTTTTTGTTACTAGGGCCATCTCTTTCCCTAGTGCTTCTATATATTCATCCACTGGTTGATTTTTAAAATAAAATTTATTGAAATCACAGTAATTACAGATTTGATGACAGAAAGGAATATGAATGTAAACACCTCGCGCCATAGCCATCCCTTCTTTCTCGTTAAGTCTTTTCCATTTCTACATTATAACGAATCAATAGCAGGAACGCTATGAAACCATCTAGAGAGCTTGCAATTCAACACTCTTAAGATGATGTATATTTGATTGGTCTCCACAAAAACGAACTGCACTTCAAATGTTAGTTAGACTCTAACAATCGAAAGTGCAGTTTTTTCATGTATAACAAACAATTCCCACTATAATACCTAAGAGCACCAGTATGTAGGGTTGCATTTTCCAACGAATTAAACACCATATAAAGACCGCGACTATACAAATATCTAACCCGCTTACAATGGTTTGCGTCACAATTGGATGGATAAATGCAGCAGCTAAAATGCCTACGACTGCAGCATTTGCCCCTGCCATTGCCCCTTTGAGCCGTGCAATACGACTTAAACTAATCCAAAATGGAAGAGTCCCAATGACTAGTAAAAAAGCAGGTAGAAAAATCGCTAAAGTAGCAATGATTGCTCCTGGAATACCAGCAATGACCATACCTATATACGCTGCAAACGTAAATAAGGGTCCTGGAACTGCCTGTGTCATACCATAGCCAGCTAAAAAATCGGACGTAGTAATTTGGCCGCTTTGTACAAACTGTGCTTCCAGTAAAGGTAAAACAACATGACCACCACCAAATACTAAGGCCCCAGCAGTATAAAATTTCTCAATCATAGCGATCCATTCATGATTCCAAATGGCACTTATGAATGGTAGACCGATCAGTAACAGTAAAAAAAGTGCTACTAACACCATGCCAGTTATTTTA
>NZ_DAMDAY010000054.1:0-10625 GCF_032093475.1 Lysinibacillus sp.
TTTTCAGTCATCTACCTTTCTCTTTAAGCTTGTTTCTTTTTATAGATGACAGTAGCTGCCACTAACACTAGTAAAATAGCTTGACCAATCATTGTTTCCACAGTTGGATAGAAGCCAATCAAGCTCATAACCGGTAAGCGATCGACAATTGTTGAAGACAAATGATCAGTGAGCTGCAATGTATGCAGGCTAACACCAATAATTTTAAAGGCTAATACGTAAATTAAAATGGTCGCTACCGCAAAGAATTTATGAACTGGAATTTTGCCACTTGCTTTAAACAAGACAATGGCAAGTACTGCAAGAATCAGCAGTGCTACGACAATCCCGAGGATAAATTGTGAGGTCTCCATTTTCGGGGCAATACCCGCATAAAAGACAAGTGTTTCCGCCCCTTCACGAAAGACTGACAAGAAGCTGATTGCAGCCATTGCCACAATAGAGCCACTGGAAATAGCCTGACCCATTTGCTTCGAAATATAGCGATTCCAACTGACCACATTGGATTTACTATGCAGCCAAATGCCGACACCAATCATCATAGCAGCCGCTAATAAGCCGACATAGCCTTCCATTAATTCTCGATTCGTATCAATCGTAGCTGAATTTAAAATGGTCGACATAAGAATAGCTGCGACGGCTGATAAAAACACACCGACAAATGCACCAACATAAATCCATTTTCGCATCTTCTTCTGACCTGATTTTTCAAGAAATGATACTAAGGCTAAAATAATAAGTAATGCCTCTAGTCCTTCACGTAGCAAAATTAATGCGGCGTCCCATATTGTATAATCGGAATCACCTTGGATGAGCTCGATTTCAGTACGGAATGTATCTAATTGCTTTGTCAGTGCTTCTTGATTTACAGTAGATTTTAATAAATCACTCGCAATAATAGGCATATCACTTTCAATTTTCGTATAAAGACTGCCATTTCGTGTGGAGATTTCAATTTCTACACTTGGCCATATCGTAATAAACTCACGCACTTTATTTGAAGCCGACTGATAATCACCAGCATCAATGAAATCTTGAGCCTCGTCAATATAGGCAATCAATGTAGCTAACGAATAGTCACCTTCTACTACTTCAGCTGTTTCCTTTCCTGCCACAAAATCCTCAATCGTTTTTTGTAAATCGGCAAATTGAGTTTTCATTAGCGCTATATCTGGTTCCTCAGCGGAAATAGAAATACGAAGAAATGCCATTTGTGTTTCGATTTGTCCATACATCGCAATACTTTGCTCCCGCACAGGTCGCTCATTTTTATTCCATTTACTATTAAAATCTTTATAAGCTTCTTCAATGGCCTGACGATCTCCGCTTGCCAAAGCCTGTTCAAAGTCTGCCATAATTGGCTTAAATTTTTGTCCAAACTCTGTTCGCTGTGCCGCTTCATCAACAGGATTTTCAAGCTTTTCTAAGTCACGTAACGCATTCGATAGAGCCGACAGCGCCTGTAAACGTTGTTCCTTGGAAGTGGCATTCGTGGCCTGTTGAAGAATTTTATCGACTTTGGCTTTTGCCTCTGTTTGTTCTGAAGAAACGTTAGCCCAGTCCGTAGCAAATTGTTCAAGAGCTTGCTTGGCCTCCGTCTCTTTATCCTGCTTTGTATTCATCAGTGCATCACTGATCGCAATATATAAATGACTATAAGATTGCGCAGCTTGCACAGGCAAAGCTAAAGTCAGGATGAAGGCGATGACCATACTACAGCGCATTAAAAAGTGCTTCACCTAAATAACTCCCCTTTTGTACACCAGGGAAGCAAGCAAACACGGCACTGCCTCGATGGGTAATGTACTCATTCATTTTATCCATTCGCCCTAAGCTATTTTGGATTGTTGTAAATTGGGCTGGGTCCTTTTGAAAGGAGATAAAGATAAGCCCTGCATCATGGGTTCCTGTATTTGACATAACACCTGATGCATATGAATAGGAACGACGTAAAATACGCGCACCTGATTTCCGTGCCAAATGGACATGTGATGTATCAGGCATAATATAGTTCCCTTTCTCATCCTTAGCCTCTACATCAAAATCATCAAATTCCTTTGTTTTGCCAAAGGGTGCCCCACTGTCACGGTAACGTCCAAAGGTTGCTTCTTGATCTTTCAATGATGTGCGATCCCATGTTTCAAGATGCATTTGAACTTTACGCGCAATTAAATAAGAGCCGCCTTTCAGCCAGCCTTTATCCACCCATACAACCTTATTTAAATCTTTCTCATCCGTAATCGCTGGATTCACGGTGCCGTCCTTGAAGGCAAAGAGATTTCGCGGTGTTCCTCCACCAGCAGGAAACGAGTTAAAGCCAGCCTGAGACCATTTAATTTCTACTTTACCAGATGCAGCTCGCACTAAATTTCGTACAGCATGGAAAGCCACCTGCGGATCATCTGCACATGCTTGAATACACAAATCACCGCCTGTATATTCCTTCTGTAGCTGATCTTTCGGGAAATGTGGTAAATCTTTAAGTTCTGCCGGTTTTAAATGCTGCATGCCAAGCTTATCGAAGAGCGATGGACCAACACCAATCGTAATAGATAAATTAGCCGCATCTAAGCCCTCTGCCTCTCCTGTATCACCAGTTGGCACTCTTGTATTCGTCGATACATCCACCATTAATTCACCGTTCATTAAACGAACAACAAGAGGTGTCCACTGCTGGAACAACTCTTGTAGCTCTTTCTTAGTTGTCACTAAAACATCCAAAGAAGCAAAATAAATATTCTTTTGCACAGGTGTCACAATACCTGACTGATGCTTGCCATAAAAATTGACCTTATTGCTAGCTGTCGCACTATCTTCTACCGTTTCAAAGACATTATAGCCCATTGCTTTCATGACACCGCCTAAGCCAGAAGCACCGATGGCAACACCTGCAACCCCAATGCCTGTCAGCTTCAGCATATCACGTCTAGAAATTTTCTTATTGATCCATTTTTCATCGTTTGATGTTGTCATTTATGTTCACTCCAAAATAATCCCCATTTGACTTAATGGTTCTCCAAGCTGATTAACAGCTGCCGCAAGTGCTTTTGTGTTGTCCTCTGTTAATTCCTCGAATGACACATAGCCACCATTAGCCGTTGCATGCTGTGCTAATAAATCGTCCACTGCCTTAAATTTTT
This sequence comes from Lysinibacillus sp., assembly GCF_032093475.1. NCBI lineage: Bacteria > Bacillati > Bacillota > Bacilli > Caryophanales > Bacillaceae > Lysinibacillus > Lysinibacillus sp. The sequence goes on from NZ_DAMDAY010000054.1 coordinate 3,141, forward strand.
CATCAAGTGTGGCCACTAATTTTTCATCTTTTGCTTCTAATTTTGAGCGTAGAATATCAAAGATTTTTTCTGCCCCTTCAATATTCGCTTTAAAATCATAAAGGTCTGTATGGGAATAAATTTCTTCCTCACCTGTAATTTTAGATGTCGATACTTCATTTAATAAGTCTACTGCACCTGTTATCATTAAATCTGGCGTCACTTCAACTGTTTGCACAAGAGCGTGCAATTCCTTCGCATCTGCAAGTAGCTGATCTGCTACAGCTTCATAGCCTTTTGTTGTATTTTCTTCCCATAATGCATACTCAAGCTTATGGTAGCCAGACCATTCTTCCTCGCCCTTGCCTTCGTCTTTGATATCTGCTAAACGTCCATCAATACGTGGATCTAGGTCTCCAAAGCTTTCTGCGATTGGCTCAGAGCGCTCAAAGTACATACGTGCTGGTGCATACGCTGCTTTTGCGCCTTCAATATCGCCTGCCTTGAATAAGTTCACAAATTTCTCTGTTTCTAGTAAAAATTGATCCATTTGCTCTAACGCAAATTGTTGATAGGCAGATAGTTCATTAGTTAAATCGACTGCTTGTGTGGCTTGCTCTGACTGCTCTGTTGCCGGCTTGTCCTCTTTTTTTACTTCTTCTGTATCGCCACAGCCAGCCATTAGAATGCCTCCTGCTACTAATACTGACAATAATGATTTATTTTTCATCCTTCGTTCCTACTTCCGAATTAGTTTTATATTGTGATGATAATGATTATCATCCTCCATTGCAATATATTTTTTTTGAAAAAGAAAAAAACGTCATTTTTCAGTTGATCTACACAGCCAACTAGAAAAAAGACGTTTTTTCTACAATATAATGATTCTAATCTACGAAATATTCGCTTGTTTGATTTTCTCATGTTTCCCATGTAAGAAATAATAAAGCACAATCGATACTAAAATGACAAACACCATCGAAAAGAAAATGGCGCTATAGCCCATAGAGGGAACAAATAATCCTAAGAAATAAGGCCCGACGCCTAAACCGAAATCGTAAAATATAAAATAAGTCGAAGTAGCAAGTCCTAAACGCTCATTAGGTGTTACTTTGATCGCAATGGCCTGTGCAACGGAGTTGAAGTTACCATAACCAATACCAATACATGCAGCAGCAATTAAAAGAGCCATCGTAGTCGTCGCTGAGCTAAAAGCATACATACCGATAGCAAAAATAACTAAGCATGGGTAAATAATGATATTGGCTCCTCTTGTATCAAGTAGTTTTCCTGTAAATGGACGTGTAGCCAAAATCACAATGGCATAAATAATAAAGAAATAACTACCGGCTGATACAAGATTTAACTCTTTAGCATAAAAGGTCATAAAGGACATAACACCTGAATAGGCAAAGCCAATCACAAGTGCAACAAAGGCGATAGGCACAGCACGCATCTCAATAAAGTTTGTCACCTTAAAGCCAGCCTTCACAGCTGAATCCTTCACTTTCTTCGGTGCATCTGGCACTGTCACGATAAAATACATAAAAAAGCAAATAATAGCTAAAACGGAATCCACGGCAAAAATCATACGATAATCTTCAAAAAGCTGTGTTAATAAAATACCAATAAATGGTCCAATAGCTGTAGCTAAAATCGCACTTAAGCTATAATAACCAATCCCTTCACCACGTCGCTCAGGTGGTAAAATTTGCGCAATAATCGTCCCTGTTGCTGTACTCGCGATACCAAGGGCAATCCCCTGCACTAGACGATTTAACATCAGCAATGGCAAATTACCTGCTATAAAGTAAGACATCGTGGACAACATAAATAATAGTAATCCACAAAATAATGTTTTTTTACTACCCCAATCACCAATAATACGTCCTGTACCAAGACGACCTATCAGTGTCCCGATAATAAAAATACTCGAAACAAGCCCTGCTGTACTTGTCGAAGCATTAAAATGCTCCACAGCATATGCCGCAATCGTAACCATTAATAAATAAAAGATTAACGTAATGGTAAAATTAATAAGTGAGACAATTAAAAAATCCTTTGTCCATAGTTTCTTTCTGGTTGCTTCCACGTTACTCTCTCCTATTGATTGATATTCATACAAATTCTTGCTAAAACCCTGGTCGCAATTTCAATCTCTTGCTCTGGCACACCTGCTAGGGCCTGCTCAAAAAACGGACTCAAATGCAACTTAATCTCCTGCACCAGCTCATCACCATGTGCCGATAAATGGACAAGCTTCTCACGCTTATCCTTGCCCGCTACTGTCTCCACATAGCCTAACTCCACAAGCTTATGCACAAGCTTCGTCACACTCGGCTTCTCGATCGACATAAAAGTAGCGATATCTACAAATGAATGTGGACCTCTATCTTTCAAAAAACGCAGTACAGCCCACTGCGAACTATATAACTGATAAGGCTCAAGCTGCACATTCAGCTGATTAATAAAAGGCCTATACATTAAACGATACTGATTAAAAAACTCCTGCTCAATCGTCACAACATCACTTCCTTTTAAATTAGTTAGCCTAGCTAACTATATACCTAAAAACTCTATTTGTCTAGTAGGAAATAATCGAAACGCCGCTCTTGGGGTATGTGCTATTAGCCTGGAATGTGTGGTTTTGAGAGAGGTATCCTTCACTTTTATTGCTCTATCCTTCACTTTGAGCATCCTATCCACCTGCTTCATGCGTATCCTCCACTTTCTCCGCTCTATCCATCACTTCCCGTGTTCTATCCGCTACTTTCTCAACCTTATCCGTCACTTTCAGCTTTCTATCCACCCACTTCACGCGTATCCTACACTTTCTCCGCCTCTATCCTTCACTTTGCCCGGTCTATCCGCTACTTTTAACTCTCTATCCTTCACTTTTTGCATTCTATCCACCTGCTTCATGCGTATCCTTCACTTCCCCCGCTCTATCCACCACTTCGCGCGTTCTATCCGCCACTTTCTCAACCTTATCCGTCACTTTCAGCATTCTATCCACCCACTTCACGCGTATCCGCCACTTTCTCCGCTCTATCCTTCACTTCGCGCGTTCTATCCACCTGCTTCAAGCGTATCCCCCACTTTCTCCGCTCTCTAGCAACCTATTTCAAGCGCCATTCCCCTCTACAACACCAAAAGCTACAATTCAGACCGCTTGAATTGTAGCTCTTAGCTCTCTATTCCATAATCCAATATTTTCGATGCTTTTTGACACCCTCCGCTTTCAATGGGAGTTGTTGTAACAACTTGTATGCAAGGTTGGGGGATGCAATGGCAAAGAATTCTCGAAAACTTCGATTGGTCAGCTGCTGCCCGACTAGTAACCTGTAGTCCTCTAATGTTCGAACCAATGCATCATCGTCCACCAATCCACAGCGTGGGCACGTCCATTTTTTATAGTGATACGATAATCGCTGACCATTAACACATTGTGGACATAACACACCTTTCGTCATTTCCTTGAGCGGTACCTCTACCTCTTTTTTCAACTTTGTTTGCAGGGATAATAAAAGGTTGGCGAATCGCAAAAGGTCTACTCTTACTCTAGGTTGATGCCGCTCCATCCATTTTTGTAAATTATATCTTAACCCTGCCACATGAAAGATAGGCAGCCCCTCAAATCCCTTTGTCAAAATACCATTTCTCGTTGCCAATACCACCGCATGCAAAACTGGTAAATCAATCCGTTCCTTCTGTACTAGTTTTTTCATCCATACTACATGCCGTTCCAGCTGAAGAAATGGATCCGTCATGCCTTCGACTGTACCATCTGCGGTCGTACGTGTTAATTGAGCGAATGAAGCATCGTATGAAAGTTTGCCTGTAATATTTTTGATTTCTAGGATGAGGACAAAGTGAGGACAGAGGAAGATGGTGTCCATTTGATGGGTAGAACCAAAGTCATTCATTGTTTGAAAGTCATGGAGAAAATAGTGGGGGGATGGTAAGTCTAGTTCAAGCCATTTTGCATCAACGAGCTGTTCACCAGCGAATCCTGCCTGTAGACGCCTTAAATGCTCACAATAAAATGTAAATTCACTATGGGATACAGGAAGTCTTTGTATAAGTGCCTCTAGCATCTTTTGCGTCTCTGATGTTTGACGTGCTAATAAAATCATCTAATCACCTCCTGCCATGATTATATAAAAAAAGAACCTCAACGAATGAGGTTCCTAAAAACTTGTTATATAGAATGTTTAAAATAAATATTTCCCTATTTTCGCTAGAACAAAAGTCTTTTCTTTCGAGCATTACTTAATTTTGATTCATACTTTTCTAGACATTCTTCCGCAATAAATATAAGAAATAAGGTGCACCAATAAATGCCACGACAATACCAGCAGGGACAGTTGCGCTGGCGATGGCAACACGTCCAATCGTATCAGCCAGCATAAGCAAGCTCGCTCCAATAAGTAATGTTAGTGGTAAAAAGAATTGATAGCGTGGGCCAACGAGTTGTTTGGCAATATGGGGGGCCATCAAACCAATGAAGGCTACACCACCTGTTATCGATACCGCAGCAGCCGCTAACGCAACCGCGACAATTAATAATCGCAAACGTTCTCGCCCTATATTCATGCCGAGGCCTACCGCTGTTTGCTCTGTCATAGCCAAGACATTCAAGACATTGGCCTTGTAAAAAATATAAGGAATACATAGCACAAGCCAAGGTACTAATGCCCAGAAAAATGGCCAATCCGTGCCCCATACATTACCGGCTAGCCATTGTGCAATAAATTGTACATCACTACGCTCGGCTGAGGAGATTAATACCATCATGACTCCTGATAGAGCTGAAGCGACCCCTACCCCCACTAAAATAAACTGCACGGGATGCACACCCTTATTGCGCTGATAGGAGAAAAAGTAAATCGATAGGGCTGTTAATAAGGCACTGCAAAAGCCTACAGCAGGTAAGACATAAGCAAAGTGAGGGAGATCCCCCTTCACTAATAAATAAAATATAGTAATCCCAACTCCTGCACCCGCACTAATCCCAATCATTCCTGGATCCGCTAAATCATTGCGAGTAACGCCCTGCAACACAGCGCCTGCTAAAGCTAACGCCATGCCTGCAGCAGCTAGCACAAACATTCTTGGTAAGCGGACCGAAAATAGCACGAAGGACTCTTTAAAACTTCCATCGCCGAGCAAGGTTGGAATAATACGATCAATGGATACAGAAGCAGCACCTAATGATATGCCCATAACAAAAATAAACAGAGTAACAATTAGCCAAAGGATTAACCATTTGCGCTGTTTTTTACGACCGTCTTTAAACAAATTGGCGTCCTCCCTTCCGCACTAAAAGTAGGAAGAATGGTAGACCAATAATTGAAATAATCGCCACAACAGGTGTTTCATATGGTGCGTTAATCATACGCCCTGCAAAATCAGCTGTCACCATAAACCAGCCGCCAACAATAGCGCTCATCGGTAAGACAAAACGATAGTCGGTTCCTACAAATGCACGAACCATATGCGGCACCATTAAGCCAACAAATGCTAGATTCCCAACGAGTGCCACCGCTGAGCCTGCAAGTATGACCACTACAAACATCATTATACCTTTAATCATCGTTGTATTTTGCCCAACGCCCACTGCTACCTCTTCATTTAAACTTAAAATCGTTAATTGGCGACTAAAAGCAAACGCTAGCAGTAAACCAATCACAATGACAGGTACGATTAATAATGCCTGCCATGTTGTGCCAATGAATCCGCCACTTGTCCACATGGATACATCCTTGGAAATTTGAAATAAAATGCCTGTCCCTTCAGCGATTGCTTGTAATAATGCCGTTACAGCCGCGCCCGCTAGCACAAGCTTCAATGGTGAAAAGCCTTTTTTAGTAGAAGCACCCACTCCATAAACTATCATCATGCCAATTCCAGCTCCAACAAAGCAGGCTAAAATTAACGTATAATATGAGAATTTCGGAATAAATGCCATCGTTAAGGCAAGGGCAGCATTGGCCCCTGCCGTTAAACCAAGCAGCCCTGGATCAGCTAATGGATTTCGTGTAACCCCTTGCATAATTGCTCCAGCGACAGCGAGTGCACTACCAACAAAAATAGCTGCAATGATACGAGGAAAGCGAATTTCTCGTAAAATCGTGTAATGTTTACCACCACTTTGTCCGACAATTGCTTGAAAGACATCTTGAATACTCGTATTCGCTGCCCCTAAGCACAACGAGATACCGGCCGTACCAAATAATACGGTCAAAGCAAGCAATACCTGAAGCCAAAATGGAAGCTTTCGAAACTTTGTCATTTGCCTTCGCTACTCTCTACTCAATTATTGTAAAAATTTCTCTTCAAAGAACTTTAACTGATACTCTAATGTAATAGGATCATTGAAGTAAAAGGCATTGGCATTCACTTCAAATAATTGACCATTTTTCACTGCTTCTAAATCTTTAAACCACGCAGCATCAGTGAAGGAATTATCTTGATCTTGGAACATACTAAAGATGACATAGTCCCCTGCATAGTCCCCTAATACTTCTTGAGAAATCGCATAGTAGCCTGGCTCTAGAGCAGTTTCTTTTACTTTTTCAGGCATCTTTAAGCCCATTTCTTGATAAAGGATTTCTGTTCCACGCCCCCAATTATCACCGTAAATATAAAACTGTTTATTAAAGTTTTCTGCCACTGTGACAGTTGCATCTTCACCGATTTTTTCTTTAATTTTTTTACCAGTTTCAGACGCACGTGCTTTAAAATCTTCTACCCATGCCGTTGCTTCTTTTTCTTTATTTACAACTTTCCCTATTTCAATAAACTGTTGAAGATAATCTACTTTGCCATACGTAAATAACACTGTCGGCGCAATTTCTGATAGTTTATCAGCATTTTCAATTCCACTTAAGCCAATAATTAAATCAGGCTCTAGCTCAAGAATTTTTTCTATATCTGTATTTTCAACAACCACTGCATCTTTAATAGCATCTTCGAAGTTTGGATTTTTCGCTGCCCAAGCATCCACACCTACAACATTTACATCAAGCTGTAATAAATCCCCTACAAATGACGATAATACCACTACTCGTTTAGGATTTGCTGGTACTTCCACAGGACCTGTCTCTGATTGATAGGTAATTGTTTCTGCTGACGTTGCTTCTTTTGAGCCTTCATCTGCCTTCTCTGTTTTCTCTTCTTTATTGCCACACGCTGCAAGTACTAATACAAGCATCATGAACATAGGTAATAGCCACTTTTTCATTGTCCTTCTCCTTTTATACCGTTTGTAATAAGTCATATGTAATGCACATTGGTTTATTTGTTCGTGGATCCTTGCCAATGACCGCATCAATATTAAATACTTTTTTCAATACTTCTGGAACCATCACTTCTTCTGCAGTTCCGAATTTCACCAGCTCACCTTGTGAAAGCGCTACAATATAATCTGAAAAACGTGCCGCTTGATTTAAATCATGGAGGACCATGACAATGGTACGTCCTTGTTCTTCATTGAGCTTATAT
>NZ_DAMDAY010000054.1:10635-26601 GCF_032093475.1 Lysinibacillus sp.
AGCTCTAAAACCTCAAGCTGATGCGCCATATCTAAATAGGTTGTGGGTTCATCTAAAAAAATAATGTCAGTCTCCTGAGCTAATGCCATCGCAATCCACACACGCTGACGCTGTCCACCAGATAGAGCATCCACAGATTGTAAACGGAAGTCTTTTGTTTTGGTCACCTGTAGAGCCCAATCGATTACCTCTTTATCCTTTTGAGATAAATTCCCAAAGCCCTTTTGATAAGGAAATCGACCGTAGGATACTAGCTCTTCCACTGTTAAACCATGTGCACTTTCTGGACTCTGTGGTAGAATTGCCAGCTCTTTAGCCAATTCTTTCGTTTTCATCTTGGAAATCGTTTGACCATCTAATATGACCTGCCCACTCTCATGCTTTAAAATACGCGTAATGGCCTTTAATAACGTTGATTTTCCACAACCATTTGAACCAATAATCGTCGTAATTTTGCCATCTGGAATTTGCAATGATAAGTCATGCACAATGGTTTTGCTCTCATAACCAACACGTATCGAGTCAACTTCTAAACGCAAAACGGACCCTCACTTTCTTTTTACTTATTTCCATGCTATGATATTCATAGTTAAAAATGATAATCATTATCACTAGAATTAGTCTAGTTTTCCGATAAGATTTTGTCAATTACTTTTTTACTATTCATTAAGGATGTGGCAATAAAAATGCAACCTATATACGATGTGACAATTATTGGCGGAGGCCCTGCTGGCTTATATAGTGCCTTTTATAGTGGTTTACGTGGATTAAAAACAAAATTATTGGAAAGCCAACCACAGTTAGGTGGAAAAGTATTACTGTATCCTGAAAAGTTGATTTGGGATATTGGCGGACACCCTCCTGTGTTAGGCGAGCAGTTTGCTAAACAGTTAATCGAGCAAGCAAAAACGTTTGATCCTACGATTTTGACTAACACAAAGGTAGACTTTATTGAACGCCAGGATGATCTATTTATCATACATACAGCGACGGGTGAAAAGCATTATTCGAGAACAGTGCTGTTAGCTGTAGGAGGTGGCATTATCAATCCACAAAAGCTAACACTTGAAGGTGCTGAAAAATACGAAATGGCGAATTTACATTATACTGTACAATCCTATAAACGCTTTGTTGATAAGGATATCTTGATTTCAGGTGGTGGCAATGCGGCCATTGATTGGGCTGTTGAATTAAGCCCGATTGCCAAAAGTGTGACCGTTGTTTACCGTAAAGAGAAGTTATCTGCACATGAAGCAACTGTACAGGAAGCACTGGATGCTGGTGTACACATTGAGTGTAATACAACTATTACAAAGCTTACTGCCAATGCTAATAAAACGGCTATTCAATTAGTGACATGTGAAAACACGACAACTAAACAAAGCTATATTCGTCAAATCGATGAGGTGATCGTAAGCCACGGCTATAATTGTGAAGCATCCCTCACATTTGATGAGGCCATTGCTGTTCCTAAAAAGGATGATTATTATGTAGAAGGAAGAGCAACTGGAGAGACGGCACAGCCTGGCATTTTTGCAGCAGGAGATATTTTATCGTTTGAAGGAAAAATTAATTTACTACTTGGGACATTCCAGGATGCGGCTAATGCCGTTAACTCGATTAAGACTTATTTAGAGCCATCAGCCTATCGTCATGGTATGGTCTCCTCTCATAATGAGCTATTTAAAGAAAAAAATCGTTCTATTATTGAAAAGCAACTTGTCCAAGTCAATTAAACACTTTTATGTACCCTCTTAAGATCCTTCTCTTAAGAGGGTTTTTAGCTTTTATTTAAATAAACTTAGTAATGACCCCATCTGCCTTAACATATTGACTCCATTCGTAATCGTCCCAGCGTGCCCCATAATCGTATTTAAATGATCAGGCAAATTCCCTAATCTTAAACCTTGTGATTGTTGGTTAGGAGAATAGTAAGGTTGTTGTATGGATCTACCTCGAAAAGGTGGGCCAAAATATTGTCTATTGCTCGGCGGATATGATCCCCTTCTAGCATTTGGATGGAAATATGGCATTTATACACCCCCTATCTGAAAGCTTCAAGATAGTATATGTGCGAATTTTAAGGATGAATTAGACATTTGAAGAAGTGTTAAAAATAATATATTTCGTAAGACACTACTATATGGACGTCACCTTACTAGTTTTCTTGTCATACTATAAGAAAAAAGAAGGTGTTTATTATTCAAAGCTCTAATTATCTCCAATTTTTAGCTAAATTTGGTATCGGAGGTGCACATCCTGGGGGCATTAATCTATCAAAAGCACTTTTTGAACATGAGAATATCCAGCGAGGTGTAGACATTTTAGATGTGGGGTGTGGCACAGGGCAAACTGCTGCTTATTTAGCTTCCTTCTATCAGGCAAATGTCACGGGCATCGATGTTCATCCTCTTATGATCGAAAAAGCTAGACAACGAATGCAAAAAACTCATTTAGCTGTCAACCTTATAGAAGGCTCGATTGAGCAAACCTCAATTGAAAAAGAGTCTTTTGACTTCATTCTTGCCGAATCGGTTCTGGCCTTTGTCAATCAACAACGGGCTTTACAAGAGATTTATCGTTTATTAAAAAAAGGGGGCCGCTTTATTGCCATTGAATTCACCCTTCCTGCAATACTTCCCTCCCAACTAGCACAAGAAATCCAGCAGTTTTATGGATTTGAATCTCTTCTTACGAAAAAGGATTGGGTCACATTATTGCAGCAAGCTGGGTTTCACAATATTCGAATACAAAAAAATAAATCCATCTCGTCTCAGCACGAATTTCATTTTTCCCAACATATTGAACCCGAATTACTAGATGTAATGGATGAGCATATGACGATGAACGAAAAATACGGAAAATATTTGGACTATCGTATTTATTCATGTACAAAATAAATGAGCCAGCTTCTAATGTTGCTGGTTTTTTTGCCGTTACAGCAATTTTATGACACCTGTCATCTAGATTCTTTGACTGCTGTGAATAGGTTTTCTCTTTATAATTTCTTATTCTTAAAACATAAGAAAACAAAAGAAAGAGTGATTAAACTTATGCAAACACAACAACGACTCCCCTTTATCGATATGTTAAGAGGCTTTGCTGTCTTAGGAACACTTGGCACAAATATTTGGATTTTTGCTTATCTAGGAGATTTATCGTATATCACAACGAGTAATTATTCTGGTTGGTGGTCCTTCAATGACTTTTTACGAATGGTCGTCCTATTTTTCGTCAATGGGAAGCTCCTTGGGCTGTTAACCATTATGTTTGGGGTAGGCTTACAATTAAAATACCAACAAGCTCTACGAAGAGGAAATGCTTGGCCGGGCGTCTATCTTTGGACAATTGTCTTTTTAGGTTTGGAAGGATTGCTGCATTATACACTTGTCATGGAATACGATATTTTAATGAGCTACGCAGTGACAGCTTTCATAGTTGCCTTCCTAATCCGATTAGGTGACAAAGTGATGACATGGGCTTTCTATCTGTTTGGTAGCTTTCATGTCCTTATGATTCTATTGATTTTCATTAGTAGCCTACAGGGTACAATTATTTCCTTCAATGGTATGGAAACTGTGGCTGCTCTATATGAACAGGGCACATGGCTTGCACAAGTTCAACATCGTCTGACGAATTTTTTATTTTATCGAACAGAAGCCATTTTTATTATCCCAATGAATGTCTTTTTATTTTTACTTGGTGTGAAATTCATGCGCAATGAGGTATTTTCGCAGCATGACAAAGGACGTCAAGCTCGTCAAAAGCTCTTTAAAATCGGTATATATATTGGCCTACCGTTAAATTTACTGTTATTTGTTCCTGGTGGACTGTTTGATTTACCTGTTCGCTATTTATGTGCTCCTATTCTATCAATTGGCTATATTGGTATTTTAGGTAAACTGGTAGAATATAAGAGACTGGATTGGCTGTGGCAATGTTTTGCACAAGTTGGCAAGATGTCTTTGAGCTGTTATGTCCTCCAAAACGTGCTGGCTTCTATCATTTTTTATGGCTGGGGGCTTGGCTTAGGAGGTCAATTAAATAGCATTGTTATTATCAGTATTTGGCTAGCCCTATCTTGCCTACAGCTCATGTTAGCGTCATTTTGGCAGCAGCGCTTTCATATGGGCCCGATGGAGTGGATTCGTAAAAAAACCATTCAAGCGATGACACAGTAATACGCAACAAAGGATGGTGTATGAAATAAAAATTTATCCTAGAGAACAAATAAAGCATTATTTAATCATCGATGTGATGTCCTTGATTGTTTTAATAACGATGGTGTTATGGTCTCATTCAGCTCTCCCTTTGGCAGCTCGAATATCGATTTTAGGCTTGTATCTCGGTGCCTTCTATATAGCTTTATGGCATCGAGATTGGAGGTTGCTTGTAGCTTCACTTGTAGCCTTCCTCCTTATTACTATCCTCGGTATATATGAGGACATCTTTATGCTGATTTTCGGATTTACCTTTGCCGATTTATTAGGAAGAGCCAAATCGAAATGGCATATCGCGATTGGGATGCTTGGTATAGCTGTCATGTTTTTAGGCGTCATGAAACTTACTACAGATTCGCTAGTAACAGTTGAATCACAGGTACTAGCACCAATGATGATTATTCAAATGGTGTTTCCTGTCCTTATTTATTTTGTAGAAAAGTCGAAAAACCTACAATCTGAATTGGCTGATGTCAATACGCAGCTCGTTCAACAAGAGGAACGACAGCGAATTGCTAGAGATCTCCATGACACGATTGGTCATACGCTGACGATGATTAAAATCAAAACAGAGCTAACGACTAAACTAATCGACCGAGATCCTTCAAGTGTCAAACAAGAATTAAATGAGATACTAGCCACTACTCGTACCGCCCTAAAACAAGTACGAGAGCTCGTATCTGATATGAATTTTGTATCATTACAGACCGAGTTAATACACTGTCAGCAACTATTACAAAGCGCGAATATTACAACAACGCTACACAATCAATGCCCTACAATCGTCCTTTCTAGCGTGGAGGAAACGATGCTTGCTTTATGTGTACGAGAAGCTACGACAAACCTCCTCAAGCATAGTGAGGCAAAAAAATGCCACATGACAATCCATTGTCACAATGGACTGTATACGCTAGAGATGAAAGACGATGGAATTGGATTATCGCAGAAAGGGCTTGGCAATGGCATCCATTCAATGAAAGAAAGAATGCAAGTTCTTCAGGGCTCGGCCACGGTTGAAAATAACACACCTACAGGTACAAGTGTGGTACTAACCATACCCATTCAAGATGGAAAGGAGCCTCTAACATGATACGTGTATTACTAGCTGAGGACCAACAAATGCTACGGGGTGCCTTAACATCGCTCTTATCTTTTGAACCAGATATTGAAGTAATAGCAGAAGTGTCAGATGGTCAAAAAGCATGGGACTACATTCAACAGGAGCTACCTGATGTTTGTGTCGTAGATATAGAAATGCCTCATTTGTCAGGATTGGAGCTTGCAGAAAAAATTAAACAGGCTAACCTCCCCTGCAAAGTCATGATTGTCACAACTTTTGCACGCCCGGGCTATTTACAAAAAGCGATGGACTGTGAGGTTCACGGCTATCTACTAAAAGATGAACCCATTGATTATTTAATCGCTACAATTCGGAAAATCATGCAAGGAGAAAAGGTAGTCAGCAAGGATTTAGCCGCTACCTTATTTATGAAAGAGCATAACCCTTTAAATGAACGCGAAATTGCCGTACTACAACTTGTTCAAGAAGGCTTAACGACAAATGAAATTAGTAAACGATTATTTTTAACAAAAGGCACCATTCGCAATTATTTATCAACCTCTATTCAAAAGCTACAGGTCGAATCTAGACAGCAAGCCGCTCAGGTAGCACGTGAAAAAGGCTGGCTATAGCTAAAAAATCTCGCCACAGCATGTGACGAGATTTTTATTTGGATACTTTACATCTATTAGGTTTCAGGTTTTAGGTTTCAAATGACAGATTCATTATTCTATTAAAAATTATTTTCCTTGTAGAACTACATTTGTTGCTGTGGCCCAGTTGTTTAATGGCATAACTGTATAACTTACATTCGCTTTTAACGTGCCACCGTTCGCAACATCAAAGATACCTACAGCACCTTTACGTGATGAATAGCGATACTGTGCTTGTAATGTGCTACCATCATTTCCACGTAGCTCAACACTTCTTCCTGCTAGTAAATCAGATTGAGGATCATTTGTTAATTGTAATTCGAATGATTTTTCATCAATAGCTTTTGCTGATTGTAGTGTAAATGGTGCGATTTCTTGTGCTACAAAGCTCTTTACATCCATTTCCGCCCATTGTGAGTACACGCGATATGTGACACCTGGTTTTAATATTTGTCCAGCCGGTAATCTAAATTGAGGAGCTTGTCTGCCATCTGCTGCTTGCGTGAATGGTACATAGTTTGCTACAAACTCTTCTCCTTCACTTGTTTTCACTGTCACATAGCGGTCACGTAATGAAGATATAACATCAAAACGTTTGCCACTCGCATCTCGATTATGACGATCTAAGCTAAATGCTAAATCTCCACGACCAGCGCGATATGCTTCAATAATATTGGCATAGTCCACAACGCCATCCTCTTGGAATGATTCCAATGTAAATGTATCGTTTGTTACTTGCTCCACATTGCGCACAAATACTTTTTCATCTGTTCCTTCAAAAACTTTATTCCGCTGTTCTTTATAGCTCAATGTATAGATGAAGTCATCTTCTTGGAATGTCGTCGGTACAATATATGTACTCTTAGATCCTGTCATTAAGCGTGGCACATTGACAATCTCTAAATCTCCATTAAACGTAAAATGCTGTTTAATTGCATCTAGATTATTCAGATCTACATCAGCTGCTGCTAACGGCTGGTTAAATGTAATTTGAAGTGTCATTGTATTTAATGGCTTAATATTTGTAATCTTTGCTACTTGCTCATTTTCGGCAGCTGTTACCACTTTCTTACTTGCTGCCTCTGCATTCAAAGGCTCGTTAAATGTAACAAGACCTGCTGATAAAACGGATAATGCTAATGCTGCTGGAACCATACGTTTTCTTAATTTCATCTATAAAACTCTCCTTTTTGGTGTCATTTGGTTTACAAGATTTATCATAAAGCCCATATCTAAACTGCCAATAAATAAACTATTAAAAAAAAATAAAAAAATAAGAAAAATAATTTAAGAACAACTAGAAAGAAATTTTCAAAACATCTGGTATGTAACAATAACAAACAGACCATTAACTGGAATACACATTGGTAATATTCTATAATTTTCCATAATTCACTTTAAGAAAATTGAAACTATACACTTGTTGATACGTAATCTATAACGACACCACATTAAAAAGAGGGGGATTTCAAATAAGTTCTTCGACATTCAGGATTAGCCGGTTGCTTTTGTACTTTGTACTCGTATCACTATTTCTCTTTGTTTCGGGAAATGTCGGACAATATTTGATAGAAACACAAGGTATGGATAAAAAAATAGCCATGCTTTTACAAGGAATGATTTTTACTGGGTTAACGCTTGTTGTCCTTTTTGTACTTAAAAGAGAAAATCCAGATTTTTTAAAAAATATTGGATTGAAGGGTGTTAATTCATTATCTAAGTTGATGTTCGGTATTGCGTTGCCTTTTATTTTACTCGTATCAGGCATTTTAACAGCTTATTTATTTGGTGGCATAGAAAATGTCAGGTTGAACTTGACAACAAATGTCATTATCGCTATTTTAATCAATTCATTAACAGCATTTATGTATGAGGCATTTCCAGAAGAAGTTTTTATCCGGGGACTAATTTTTGAAGAGTTGCATAAGAAATATCGGTTTATCATCTCATTAATTTTGCAACCGTTAATTTTCATATGTGTGCCGATTATGGTGATGGCCATGGCATCCATATTCTTTAGTGAACCATTTACAGTAACTATAGACTACTTTATTTTACTCTTCATTTTTGGCATTGCTCTACAGCTATATAGAAGATATACAGGTACACTATGGATGAGTATTCTCTTTCATATTGTTTATCTTGAAGTGGCTAGATATATTTCCATGGGAGGCATGTATAACCCAGATGTCGCTCTTTTAGAGTTTGATGAGACATTTGGAGGATTTATGACGCTCTACTTGTCTTTTTTGTTTATAGTGATATTGAGTGTAGTCGTGCTGTCAGTTTTGTTGCTAATTGATAAAAGAAAAAATAATTATAAAAACAACATTTTACAATAATTTTCTATATCTCTTATTTTCTTCAATAAAAACTCTAAAGGTTCGCATATGGAGGTTTTAAATATATCGTACAACAAAAGGAATCGAGAGCGTGACCTCTAGATTCCTTTTGTCTATAATGTGGATTATTTTGCTCCCGCGGCAATTAGGATTTGTTCAATCTCTTGAAAGCCTCGCTGTTTCGCGTGTTGCAATGGTGTAACATTATTTTGATCGGGTATAGTCACATCTGCACCATGCTCAATTAATAATTGAATCACGGTCTGCTGTGTAGGATTGCCGTTATTTAAGACAATCGCCTCCATTAGGGCTGTCCATCCTAAATGATTGACATGATTGACGTTAATGTCTGTATTCGTTAATAACTCCTCGATGACCTCCACATGACCATGCTCTGCTGCTGGAATTAATGCTGTTCCGCCATATCCATTCAAAATCGTAGGATCTGCTCCCGCCTGAATAGTAAGCTTTAAAATATCGAGATAGCCTTCTGCTCCTGCATAGAGGAACGGTGTGTTTTGCATGCTATCTTGAATATTAACATCTGCCCCCGCCTCAATTAATAGCTTGGCTGCCTCCACATCCTGATTATATGTAGCAATCATTAAGGCCGTTCGCTTGTTTGCATCCTGAGCATTGATATCTACTTTTTGCTCCAGAACCTTTCGAAGCACCTCTATATCTCCTTTTTCTGCTGCTTTCAAAAGCTCGCCTGTCAAATCTGTTTTCACCTCTTCACTTCCCCCTCTATCAAGCTGGATAGCCTCTGTATCATTGGAGGAACACCCTTGCAGTAAAAATGATAATGCTATCATAACTGCCTGTATCTCCTTCACCTGTCATACACCCCTTTCTAATTTGATGATGTACTTTCTTTAGTGTACGTGGTAATGCTAAATTGCCTATTAACCATTTCTTAAAAAAGTCTAAAATCTTGTACAAAAAAATACCTCGCCAACAAGACGAGATATCTTTTCTTATACATTGAAGCGATAGCCTGCTCCCCAAACGGTTTCTAAAAATTTGGGCTGTGCGGGATCACGTTCAATTTTTTCACGTAGCTTTCGAATATGGACAGTAACAGTCGAAACATCCGCAGCTGATTCATAACCCCAGTTACGCTCATATAATTGTTCTTTACTTAATACCTGATTGGGGTGTTTCGCAAAAAATACCAACAAATCAAATTCCTTTGTCGTAAAGGCAATTTCATCTCCATTCACAAAAACCTTTCTGGCTGATGTATCAATAGTAATGCCATGGATGGACATCAAATGGTTGGTTTGCTGATTTGTTGCAAGACGCTCATATCTCGATAAATGAGCCTTGACCCTTGCCACTAGCTCACTTGGACTAAAGGGCTTTGTAATATAATCATCTGCTCCTAGTCCAAGACCTCGAATTTTATCAATATCTTCTTTTTTAGCCGACACAAACAGTATTGGAATATTGTTCACTGCACGAATCTGTTTACAAATTTCGAAGCCATTCATCCCAGGCAGCATAATATCCAAAATGATTAAATCATAATCACCTTCAAGTGCCTGTTTCAGTCCATCATCTCCTTGATGCTGAATATTCACTACAAACCCATTAATTTCCAAATAATCTCGTTGGAGCTCTGCTATGCTCACTTCATCTTCAATTAGCAGTATTTTTTTCATGTTCTTTCACCTTCTCCTCCGCCTTTTTCAATGAAATGAAAATGCTCGTCCCCTTTGTTAGCTCACTGTTCGCCCAAATGTCGCCGCCCATTTCAAGCACAATTTGTTTCGCAATGGCTAAGCCTAAGCCACTCCCACCTGTTTGCGAATTACGTGAGAGCTCTGCACGGTAAAAGCGATCAAAAATGTGAGGTAATGCGACAGGATCAATACCCGTACCATTATCTGTTACTTGAATAATCGCGTCATCTACTCGCTCATGTAAGGAAATAATAATTTGCTTATATGGTTTATCCATATATTTTTCACTATTGCTTAATAAGTTTGACAGGACCCTTCTTAATTTATCACGATCAGCCATAACAAAAAGTGGTGAGTCCGCTGATATATATTGTAAGTGAATGTCTCGATCAATAAAATCAAAGCTCGCATCCTCTACATAATCATGCATATATTGCTGTAAATTGACGTTTTCCATTTGGAATGGAATCTTTTTTAAGTCCAACTTTGAAAATAAGAACAGCTCATCAATTAATACATCCATATCCTTTGCTTTCGTATAGATAGTTGTTAAATATTTATCCATCTTCTCCTCTGTATTCGCCACACCATCTTTGATGCCCTCTACATAGCCAATAATCGAGGTCATTGGCGTTTTTAAATCATGTGAGATATTTGATAGTAATTCTTTTCGATTTTCCTCATATTGAAGCTGCAGCTGGATCGATTCTTTCAGCTTAATCCTCATTTCTTCAAACGATCGATTAAGCTGTCCTATTTCATCATTCGAACGGGACGTAATTTCAAAATCCAAATCACCCGATTTTATGCGTTCTGCCCCTTCCTTTAAAGCAGAAATTGGATTAATAATACTTCTCGAAACTAAATAATTTAATATGCCAATAATCATCATAAATAAGACAAATAAAATACCTAAAAGAATAGGTAATAGCTCTCGTGTTACTTCTGCACGGGAACTAACCTCTCGTAAAACGAAAATACTTCCCTCTGTTTCATCCGGAAAATAAAAATCGAATTTTACATACGTATAAAATGCTTGATTAATCATGATGGTGTCACGAGAATTTATATTCGTTGCCTCAAAACCAGGTAAACTTTTCAGCAACAATTGCTTATGGTTTTTCTGCGTAGAATAGACAATTTGGTGATCTTTTCGTACAACAATCTCAATCGCAGGGGCATTTATTTTTTCTAGCTGCTTGACATCTAAAAGCTGCTTGGGATCAGTTTTAGCTAGTAATTTTAAATCCAAAAAAGCATTTTCCTCTACCGTTGTCAAAGGTTTTTGGACATAGGATTTTTTATAAAAATGCTCAATCGCTTTAACATCACCTGTAATAGCAAAGGAAAAAAGAAAAACTGCTGCTAGTAATAGAGCGATGGCAATAAAAATAACACCAATATAAGATAGTAAAAACCTCGTTTTAATTGACATCTACATTCCCCCAATAAAGCTGAAGCTACTAGCAATGTACCATACAAATCTTAAAACTTTATAAAATTCGGCTGAAAAATCTATAAACAATTACAGTATTGCGCGTATGCTATTGAAGTAAACAACACAAAAAAAGATACGGCACCTTAATGCTGTGCCGTATCCAGTCATTTATTTTGTTTCTTCTGCTCTTAATTTCTTTTTTGTTTGCCAGCCAATAATGATAAGTTCAATCAACACTACAGCGATCAAGGAAGCGCCAAACAATGGCATTAATACACCTAAAATAATAAGGAAGATCACAAAAGGCAATGAAATTTTATGAGAAATTTGAGGTGGTGCTGACAGCTCGCCTTTTTTCCTACGTAAAATCCACATGCGAATTCCCCAGACAATGACAGCTAAAAAGGCGAGACAAATCACTAAGTTTAGCAGCTTATTAGGCCAGCCAAATAAGTGGCCTTCATGTAAAGGAATACCCCATGAAAAGAACTTGGCTAACATACCGTAATCCTTATAGTTGACTTGATCGATAAACTTGCCACTATATTGATCAAAATACATTGTCGCTTCTTCTGTAGGTTTGACATCTAGACCCGTTACTCCAGAGTTACTAGCCTTTGCCACTGTATATACGCCTTCACTATTTGAAGGGTAAATAATTGAATAAGGCTTAGTGATATTCATTGCATCGATTTCTTTTTCAAGGTTAGCAATCGAGATTTGGTTGTCGTTTGTATAACGGACAGCGCCGCCTCCATGATGCTGTGCATGTTCGCCTTCAGACGATGGTGCTTCTAATTGGCGAGTCGCCCATGGTATTTCCGAGACATCCGATGTTGGTGGCTTTTGCTGTAATATTGGGTAACCAAACGTTGGACTCTCTGAAGCAATATTGGAAAGGATTGACCCTTGAAAAGCAGACCATAATAGCCCTGTAGAAATGAACATTACCATTGGAATCGTAATAATGGTCCCAACAAGCGCATGGTATCTCTTACTTTTTTGGCGTTTATTTTCCGACTTGTGCTTTTTCAGAGCATTCCCTTTAAATGTCATATAAAGACCTGACAGTAATAAAAAGATAGTCCAGCATGCTGCTAGTTCTACTAAATAATTGACAAATGTACCGCCAATAAATAGGGAGCTATGCGTATTTCTCATAATATTAGAGAATGTATAGTTGGCATCCTGACTACCTACCATTTGATTGTGATCATCTAAAAATACATATTTTTCTTCTTTCCCATTTGATAATGTTAAACGGGTATTATATGGTTCTTCCAGCATAATGACTTTAGTTGTGGAGTACCCCGCAAATGCCGCTTCCGCTTTTTCTACGGCTTCATCAATCGTTAAGACCTCTTCTTTATGGCTTTCTCCAAAAAAGTAATCATCATATAATTTGTTCTCTACATCTGTAAAAAATAAATAGCCAATCCCACTTAAAGTAAGAGATAACAATAATGGCGTTATAAAAAGTGCTGCGAAAAAATGTAGCCGCCAAAACCTTGAATAAAGCAAATTTTTCATATTTAATCTCCGTTCTTTTTATATATAGCAAATTTATTATATAAAGTAAAAGTGAAATATGAATGAAGTCCTAAAGGCAGTTTTATGACAAACAAATGTATTCCAATTGGTATTATGATATTTATGAACAAAAATAATCATAGCCAAACCTGTTTTGACTCAAGTTTGACTATGATTAGGGCAAGATTTACAAACTCATATTCACCAAAATTTTACACTGACTACGATCTTTTGTTAAAGCCTCAAAGCCTTTTTCCACAATATCCTCTAAAGCAATTTCACTTGTAATCACGGCTTGTCCATCAATGACACCTCGTGCTAGTAATCGAATGACTTCAGGGAAAATGTTAACATAGGCAAATGAACCGCTAATTGTTACCTCTGGTGAAACTACCGCATTTGGATTAAATTCAACTGGTCTTTCCCAGACACTGACAATTTTAAATTCGCCGCCAGGGCGAACAGCACTTACGCCACTTGTAAACGTTGCTTGAACACCTGCTGCATCATAGGCAACATCTACTCCACCATTTGTTTTTTCGCGAATATAGGCTACGGCATCTGTGTCGATTGGATTGATAACATAGGTTGCACCCAAATCAAGCGCTTTTTGGCGACGTTCATCGGAAACCTCCACTACAAAGATTTCACTTGCTCCAGCCGCTTTCACAGCCTGCAAGACTAATAAGCCAATGGGACCTGCGCCAAAAATAGCGGCAGTATCGCCAAGCTTTAATTGACTTTGTCGAACAGCATGCACAGCTACCGCTGTCGGTTCTACCAGAGCACCTAGCTCTAAACTCATACCATCAGGAAGCTGGTAAATATTTCCCTCTTGCACAACCGCATATTCAGCGAATCCACCTGAAATGGTATAACCATAAGATTGTCCACGTTTACATAAGTTTGAATAGCCACGTCTACAGTTATCACATTTGCCACATGGTATTGGCGGCTCCACTGCTACGCGATCCCCTACTTTTGTTTGTGTAACTCCTTCTGCTACTTCTACAACAACTCCGGCAAATTCATGCCCTAATACTGGTTGTGTACGGAATGCATAGGCCCCGCCTACATATTCATGTAAATCACTACCACAAATTCCGGCAAACGCAACTTTCACTTTCACCATCCCAGGCTCTAGTGCTGGCAGTTGTGCCTCCTCTACTCGAATATCTTTAATACCGTAAAATTTTGCTGCTTTCATTGTGATTACCTTCTTTATTTATTGTTTTGTGTGAAGACCATTGAACACGAAATGAACTGCAAGCTCTGCAATTTGCTCGGGTGTTGATTGTAAAGAAGAACGATTTAAAAATGGGTTATTCAAGGAATACATTAACGTCCCCATAATAAAGTTCAACGCGACATCAATGGACTCATAGTGTATGGTCTGTTGCTCTTGACACGCTTGTAAAATTGTTCGAAGCTGCTCCCAGGAAGGTAAAAAAACATCCTTTAGCATCTCTAGTCTTGGACTATTCATGACAATCTCTTGCTGTAAAATATCAATTAATTCATGCTCATGAATACGATAAAGGACAAAATTACGACAAAAGCTTCTGAGCGCACCTAGTGAATCGCTAACATCATAATGGGCATTCATAAAGGTGTCGCGTAGCGGTTCAAATAATGCATTGAAGACATTTTCTTTCCCACCAAAATGATAGGAAACAAGCGCGAGCGACACATTTGCCTCATCACAAATTTGTCTCACTGTCGTTCCATCATAGCCTCTTGATGAAAACAAGGATTTCGCTGCCTGCAAAATTTGTTCTTTTACCTCTTTATTTTTCTCTTTTTGTGCTACTTCTTTCTTATCGACTTCTCTCACCTCTTTTTTGAACAAGTGTTCAAAACGATTGTTCAAAAAAATCTTACGCCTACAATTTACTATTGTCAATGGATGCGCTCATTAATAATGGCTACTTCCATTTACGAAGTAGCCAACATGAATTTTATCCAATTAATTCTTTCATAACATTCGCATATGCCGCTAAAATCGACTGCTCATGTGCGGCATCATGCCCAACATACTGTTCAACAAGCTCCTTCAATGGTCTAGCCGCGTAAGGCTCTTGCATAATTTCTAATTTAAATAGACTTTCATAGTATTCAATCACTTGTGGATTCATGTGAACCGCTCCTTTATTGTTTTACATAAAAAAACATCTTTCCCTCATTAGAAAGATGTCTACAATGACAAATACACGACATAATACGATGATGGCCAGTTGAAAAAAAGCTTGCTATTAAACATAGAAGCTACCTTTTTAGCAATCATCGTACTATGAGCATGCAGGAGAATTTCTCTAGTCACACTCAACACCCCCTATCCGCGTAGGTTTTTGGCTGTACTAGATAAAGGCAGGTCTCCTGGCTTATGTTCATCGCACCTTCCACCTTCCCATTACGACTCGTAACAGTGGCCCTTTGAAATGTGCTCCCATTTACAGTTGCGGGACAGCGTCGGATTTTCACCGATCTTCCCTTTTAAACAAATTAAAAAATCTAATTTGTACCTCTATCCTATTATTCCGTTTTTATTATTATACCATAGTACTAATATCATAATAGATTAGATATCGTGGGCTATCCTTTACTTTTTTGGAGTCTATCACTCAATCCTAGGGTCTATCCTTCAATTCGCGCATTCTATCCGCCGCTTTAAGCGCTATCCTTCACTTTCAGAGTTCTATCCTTCACTTTAAGCATTCTATCCACCACTTTTTGTCGGCTATCCTTCAATTTTGGGGTTCTATCCACCGCTTTAAGCGCTATCCTTCACTTTCAGAGTTCTATCCCTCACTTTGAGCATTCTATCCACCACTTTTTGTCGGCTATCCTTCAATTTCGGGGTTCTATCCACCGGCTTAAGCACTATCCTTCACTTTCAGAGTTCTATCCCTCACTTTGAGCATTCTATCCACCACTTTTTGTCGGCTATCCTTCAATTTCGGGGTTCTATCCACCGGCTTAAGCACTATCCTTCACTTTCAGAGTTCTATCCCTCACTTTGAGCATTCTATCCACCACTT
>NZ_DAMDAY010000055.1:0-25333 GCF_032093475.1 Lysinibacillus sp.
TCAATGCGACGTAAATAGTGATGACAGTACAAAAGCAGCTTTCGATGAAATCGGCTCTAAGGTTGACGTTATTCATGGTATTGTTCATTCAGTAGCTTTTGCTCATGCAGAAGATTTACACAATCGCTTCCTTGAAACAACACGTGAAGGCTATGCATTTGCACAAGATACAAGTGCTTATTCATTAATTTCAACAGCAAAAGCAGCTCATCCATACATGACTGAGGGTGGCTCTATTGTCACAATGAGTTACTTAGGTGCAGAACGTGTACTGGATGGCTACAATGTTATGGGTGTAGCAAAGGCTGCATTAGAGGCTTCTATGCGCTATCTTGCTGCTGATATCGGCCAAGATAATATTCGCGTCAATGCTATTTCAGCTGGTGCTATTCGTACTCTTGCTGCAAAAGGTGTCCCATCCTTTAATACAATTTTACACAAAATCGAAGAAACTGCTCCTTTAAAACGTAATGTTCAACAAGACGAAGTAGCAGATATGACACTTGTGATGCTATCTCACCTATCACGTGGTGTCACTGGTGAAACAATCTACATCGATGCTGGCTATAATATTATGGGTTAACAACGAAAAAGTATGGAAGATGAATAATCTTCCATACTTTTTTTATGTCTACAGCATTGTCCATAATACTTTGTATTAATAGCATTATGCCAGCAGCAAATAATAATAAATATACCAATTTTAAAAATAGCCTTTGATGAAGTTTTTTAAATACGATTTGTCCCACAATAAGGCCAATCAAAACAATTGGTAAGGCGTATAGACTATAGAGCCAAACCATTAAACTGGTGCCCTCAATCGTTAGTTGAGATAGTAAGCTAATTAGATAAATAAATATATAATAGGCTAATGAAGTTGCTCGAATCATTTCTTTATTCTTTTTCGTGCTCGCAAAATATAGTAATAACGGTGGTCCTGCCATGCCAATACTCGTTGTAAATATACCGGAGATGAAGCCAACACCGTAATCTCTACCGCTTGTTTGTTGAATGGAGAAATTTTTAATTAAAAGAATCGTTAACCCTAATAAAAGGATAGCGATGAGCAGTTTGAATGTCGTCACATCAACCAACGCAAAGAGTAAGCTACCAAAAGGTGCGCCTACAACGCTTCCTATAATCACCTTTTTGAGCAAGGTCAGATCAATATCCTGTCTTACTTTTAAAATCAAGGAAAAGGAAATAACAAGGGACAGAATTATATTCATTTGCATCGCCTCTTGCGGTGAAAAAAGCAGCAGTAAAAAAGGCGTAGCCATAATGGAAAAACCAAATCCTGTACTAGTTTGCAAAATCGATGCCGTTAGGATAATAAAAAAGAAAATAAATAATTCCTGCAAAACGTCACCTCACATCATCAAATGTTATAAAGTTGTTGCGCTATTTTGTTTAGCAATAATCCTATTTAATAAATAAGATAGCACACAAGCTATCACTAGAAATAGAGCAATCATCGCTATAACACCTACCCAACCGTATTTCACCCAAAAGACACCGCCTACTGTCCCACCAACACTCGAACCAAAATAATAGAAAAATAAATAAAGAGATGAAGCTTGTGCTTTATCGTGGGAGGCCCGTTTGCTCACCCAGCCACTAGCAATAGAATGAGCTGCAAAAAAACCAAAGGTAAAAACCGTAATGCCTATAATTTTTAAAGTAAGTAGTCCATTAAGCGTGACAATGGAACCTGCTAACATAATCGCAATAGCTAGTAACAGTATTCGTTGTCGACCATATCGATCAGCCAGACTACCAAACCATGCAGAGCTAAATGTTCCAACTAAGTAAATGACAAATATCCAGCCTACAATGGTTGCACTCAAATTATAGGGGGGTGCCATCAATTTGAAGCCAATATAGTTGTAAAGTGTAACAAAGCTCCCCATTAACACAAAACTTATACCATAAAGACATAACATAGAAGGGTCCTTCATATGTTGATAAAGTGTTTTGGCCAATGCTTTTAATTGTAGCGGTCGGGCGCTAAAATGTTTGGAACTAGGCAGCATCCAGACAAACAACACACTGACAAGAAGGCTAATTCCCCCTAGCACGATCATCCCTATATGCCAGTTATAATGATCCGTTATTGTGCCAATGATAACTCGCCCACTAAGCCCTCCTACTGAATTACCGCTAATATATAAGCCTATAGCAACCCCTAAGCTCGCTGGTTCCATTTCCTCTCCTAAATAAGCCATGGCGATTGCAGGTAATCCCGCGAAAACAATCCCCTGAAAAATGCGTAATATAATAATCGTTTCAAAATTAGGAGAAAATGCTAGTGCAAGCGTAAGGATAGAAGCTGCAAAAATCGAAATGGTCATCAACGATTTTCGTCCCCATGCCTCGGATAGCGAACTGACAATAATTAAACTTAATGCTAAAGCAAAGGTAGTTACCGAAAGAGATAAACTAGCCATAGCTGGTGAGACGTGAAAAATGTCTGCAAATGTTGGCAATAATGGCTGTGTTATATACAAGTTCGCAAAGGTAATAAAGCCTGCTAAAAACAATGCCCAGTTTGTTTTATTAAATGCTCTCGTGCCCTTTTGTATATACTCCATATATCTCTCTCCTTCACTTCTACAACGTACTACTATTATTCTAATACAATATTTCGCAAAACACACAACAGTTTGTCAAAAAACAGACAAAAACTTTATCATTTTTTACGAGGGATTCCCAATTTTAGTTGACAAAAAGAAATAATGCTATTTATTCATTTTTTTGAAATTTACTATTTTAGCTTAGGCAACTATTGTGCTACAGTAAAACTAGAAATCATCTAGAACCATTGTCACAAAAAAATTAGATGATCTACCTATTTTTCATTGACTATACTCGGAGGAATTTTTATGAAAATTATCGAGGCTTTAGCCCTGGCAGCACCTTATATTCATCTTGCATTAAAACAAGAAGCTATTGTAGCTGTTGTTGAAAAGGAAAGTGAAACAGTCGTTAAATATTTGGCAGGTAAACGTGTGGATACCGGTGATAAAGATGGACAAAAAGTAAATCCTAATGATCAGAATGTTTACATTGCTTTTAATGGCCAAAATGCAGATGTGATTATTCCAGAGGAGGTATACGGCGTAGCCCTTAATGCTTTTTCATTCCCCATTCGTGAAAATGGTCAAGTTGTAGGGGCATTGGCTTTTGGTCTACCAATTGATAATGAACTAAAGCTCGAAAAATATATGGGTACCATGGATAATATTATCAACAGTCTACAAGATAAAGTACATACCATTGCTTCTCATTCAGAGGAATTAGCGGCGACAAGTGAGGAAATTAATAAGCAAGCGCAGCACGCATTAGAGGATTCTGAGAAAACAAATGCAGTGACCGATTTAATTAAAAGTATTTCACGCCAAACCAATTTACTAGGTTTAAATGCATCCATTGAGGCAGCTCGTGCTGGTCAGCATGGTGCAGGCTTTAATATCGTGGCACAAGAGGTTCGAAAATTGTCCTTTGAGACATCCAGCGCTACTGAAAATATAGAAACTTCTTTACGAAATATTAATAGAAATCTTGAAAATCTAAAACAAAATATGGGACAAGTCAATGATGCAACGAATGAGCAGGCACAGCTCGTACAGGATTTTAGCGAAATCATTGAAGAGCTGACTGTACTTAGTCGTGAAATGAAAGGCTTTATGCATAATGCCTTAAAATAAGTGAGGTGAACAATTTGCAGATCACAATTAATCAAGAACTCTCTTTACGGACAATTTCTCTTAGGGACACAGAAAAAGTATTTGCCTTAACGAATGCCTCTAGAGAGTATCTAAAAGAATGGCTACCATGGTTGGATTATACAAAGGAGGTAGCAGATACACGCGCTTATATTGAGAGCTGTATCAAAGGACATGAAGCAAACAGTAGCCTCTCTCTCGTTATTGTCTTTAGAAACGAAATTGTTGGCATTGCTGGCTTTAATTCTATTAATGCTACTAATAAAATTGGGACGATTGGTTATTGGCTTAGTGAAGGAGCACAAGGGCATGGTATCATGACCAAAACAGTTAAAGCCTTATTACACTATGCCTTCGAAACATTGCAGCTTCATAAAGTAGAAATCCGTGCTGCTGAGGCCAATTACAAAAGTCGCGCGATCCCTGAACGACTTGGTCTAGTAAAAGAGGGGACGATTCGTGCAGCAGAATGGCTCTATGATCATTATGTAGATCATGTGGTCTATGGCATGCTCAAGAGTGAATGGCAGCAACAAAAATAAAAGTAGCGACCTGATGATAAATTCATCAGGTCGCTTTTATTAAGATTGTTCTACTGTTTCCTTCGTCTCTACGGCTTCAACAGGTGCTTGCTTTTTTTCTAGACCTAAAGCAATTTGTTCTAGCTCTGGTCGCAATGTATGCTTACCCGCATAACTTTCAATCAGTTCTTTCACATCAATCCCTGACGTTTCTTTTAACGTTTCCTGTAGTGTAGACATTAAATTGGTTGCATAGGATGTGACTTTATTCGCTCCACTGCCTTCTCCACCACCAGTATCGACAACTGTAATCTTATCGATATTGCCAAGTGGGCTTGCAAGCTCTTTTGCATACTCTGGCATCATGCGCACAACCATATCCAGCACAGCTGCTTGACCATAGTATTCAAAGGCTTCGGCAATCTTACGTTTAGCTTCAGCTTCTGCAAGACCGCGTAGACGAATAATATCTGCCTCTGTCTCCCCTTTTGCTCGTTCTGCATCCGCTTTAGCAAGACCGTCCAAACGAATTTTCTCCGCTTCCGCTTTTGCCAATGATTCAATGCGATATTTCTCTGCATCTGCCTGAGCAAGCTCTCGCATTTTTTCGGCTTCAGCATTTTGCTCTACCGCATAACGGTCAGCGTCCGCCTTTTTCTTCACTTCAGAATCATATTGCTTCTCGCGACGTAAAATCTCTTTTTCTTCTAATTCAATTTGCTTTTGACGTTCAATAATGCGAATTTGCATCTCTTGCTCCGTTACTTCCTGCTTTGCACGAGCTGTTTCAAGCTCATATGCTTGGTCAGCACGCGCTTTAGCAATATCCTGCTCGCGACGGAATTCTGCTACTTTTAATTGGTTTTCTTTTTCTGCTTCCGCAATTTCTGTTGCACGCTCTAATTCCGCCTTCTGGGCTTCCTTAGACGCCTCAGCACGCTTAATACGTGTTTCCTTCTCTGCATCTGCTGTTGCAATATCAGCATCACGTTTCACCTGTGCGATTCTTGGCTTACCTAGTGAATCTAAATAACCGTTTTTATCTCGTACATCCTTAATCGTAAAGGATACAATCACAAGACCCATCTTCGCTAAATCCTGCGAGGCCACACGTTGAACCTCCTGTGAGAATTTATCACGGTTTTTGTAAATCTCCTCCACTGTCATGGAACCTAAAATTGACCGCAAATGACCTTCTAACACTTCACGGGCTTCACCTTCTCGCTCCGCTTTTTGCTTTCCTAAAAATTGCTCTGCAGCTGTAGCTATTTCTGTGATAGAACCCCCAATTTTGATGATGGCTGTACCATCTGCCATGACCGGAACACCTTGCTCTGTGTACACTTCTGGCGTAGTCACTTCTAGTTTACTAGATAATAAACTTAACGGCTGTGCTTGCTGGAAAATGGGAAATACGAATGTACCTCCCCCACGAATAATTTTTATACGATTTCCTGACTCATCCTTATGTACATTTTTTGAGCCAAGATAGCTACCTGTCACAATCAGTGCTTCATCAGGACCCGCCGTACGATACTTTGTCACATACAATCCGACTAGCGCAATTAAAACAAACGCTACAATTCCTAATACAGTTAAAATTTCGGTTGACATAGATGTATCTCCCCTTTAAACAAATTTTTTCTCATACGTTCTAACAAAAAGTGTACCGTCCTTCACATCCACTACAAGTACGGTCTCATCATAAGCAATCGCTTCATTATCATAGCCAGTTGCCCGCTTTGAAATCATGCCGCTTGTCGTTTCGATGACAACCTCTCCAAAGCCATCTACTGGAATGGGAACAATGACTCTCCCTAATTGCCCACCTAGTGATTCCTCGGTATAAGCTAAAGAAACATCAGCAGACCGTAGCGGAACGAGAACGAATAAATAAAATAAAGTACTTAAAATAGCGCCAATGATACATGCAGCAATGATATTCCAAACGCTAGAGAATAAGGCTAGTTTTTCTAAAATAAATCCTGCTGCTGACATCAACGTAATGAAAGATAGAATGACACTCGGATTCAAAATGGGTAGTCCTTCCCCAATACCTTCGACAGCATCACCAAAAAACATAACTAATATTGTGGCAAGGCCAGCGAAAATCAAAACCACTAAAAAGATTTGTTCGAGTGAATAGCCAAATAGCGTCAAGTTGCTCACCCCTTTTCATCATATTACCTACTATACGGATGTCACATAGGAAAGTTTCAAAAATTTTCAAATATTTTCTTCAAGTATTATTTTTTTCTTTATGTCGAACCATGTTACAATAGAAAGGAATTCTGGCAACTAAGGAGATACGGCATGAAGCTTTCGACTATCATCAATTTTGTTATTTTAGTATTTTTCACGTTATTATTCGTCAATGATTTCTTTCCTGACACTGCGATGGCTGCACTATTAACTAAAAAAATAATTCTACTGATATTAGTTGTTTTAGTCATCATACAGCTAGCTATCGACAAAGGTAGATATAAAAAATTATCCAAAAAGGCATATATTGGTTTAACACTATATACAGTCGCGCTATGGATTGTTTTAACATTGCTTGGTGGTCAATCACAAATTGGCTTATCTTTCACAAGTCCTCTATTCTATATCATTGTTGTGTTACTTGGACTTGATTTACTGCGTATTTCACGCCAAAGCAAACGGGAACAAACAGAAGAATAAGCGAAATAAGATTAGTGGTATCCGTCACTTCTACGGCTTAATCCACCGTTTTTTCTTTTCTATCCGTCACATTGTAGCTTTTATCGGGCAATTTGGCGTTTCTATCTGTCTTCAAGATAAAAAGCATGTCACCGACTGGCTCTCCAATCGGTAGACATGCTTTTTTAAGATTCTAATACATTTAAAATTTCATCCAGTTCATTAACAGCTAGATCTAAGCGTTCCTTTGCCTCGATATTTTGCTGTTTTAAGTGACTAAACTCTAGCAAATTTTTCTCATGTTTTAATTTGATTGATGATAGACGTTCAATTCGTGCCTCTACCTTTTCTATTGCTTGCTCACAGACTGTTGTCCAAAGCTTTTCTGATTGCTGCATTTCCGTTGTAGATGGGTTGTGTTGTCGCATAATTCGAACATACACCATTTCTATTTGTTCTATTAATTCCGAATAAAAATGTCGCTCAACACGAGTAGTTTGGAATGTTGGATGCTCTACCTCTTTTGCATATGGAGTAATTTGACGTAAGAGCTTTCCAGCATTTTCACCGAATGCATGCGATAAATTCAAGACATTCATTAATTGCAATAATAAACGGATTTCTTCTAAATTAATAAGCTGTGAATCGATGCTTTCCTTTAATTTTAAGGATTCCATATAGCGTCGATCAAAATGCTCAATTTCGCCGTTGCGTTGCTCTACTAAATGGACACTTGCATTATCTTTTAAGCTTTTAATATAGCGAATAGCATGGCTTTTTAGCTCTTCTATTGACAGCAAGTTGTCATTGTCTTGTTGTGGTTTTCCTCGTTGAACATACGCAAATGCATCCATTTTTTTGGGCCATTGTGCTGCTGGGGTTTCTTTTGAGACATTATAGCATATATAAATTCCGTGCATTCCATATCCTCCAAGTCCATTAAACAAGTATCTCTAAAGACAATAAATCGAATACGGTAATTTTTCAAGTAAAAAACTTTTAATAATTGAAAATCCTTCTTTTTAAGAATAAATCAAAAATCCCGAATAGTATACTATTCAGGACTTTACTATTTTTCAGAAATCAAGACTTACCCCTTTACAAGCTTGGTTCGCACACGATTCGAAACATATTCCACGACTAGAATAAGAATAACAAGCCCCAATAAAATAGAGCCTACCTGTGACCATTTGTAGGCGTTCGTCGCAAAAATTAAATGGGCCCCTATGTGGTAAAGGAAATACAATTCGACATGACAGAGCTAATTGCTGATTATATTTTAAAGCATTCTTCCTTCCAAGCAACCTGTAATCTTAACTGGCAAGTAACGTTCTAAAAAACGTCACCCAATTCCTTGTGAGTTTCACAGGAAATGGGCGACGTTTAATTGATTTAGGCGTCTTGTCGTATTTCTTTAATGCTTTTACCTTCTGTAAAGGCATGAATGGATGTAATTGTGCCGACTGATTTAAAGTTTGCTTTGGCATAGACTTTCGCAACCTGCTCACTAATCGGTAAAATCCAAAGATACTCTAGTCCGAGCTTTACTGATTGTTGTTGGATATGCTGCAATATATAGCCGATTAGGCCACGTCCTCGATAGCTTTCAAGCGTTGCGACACTCTCAATCCGTCCTTGATTTCCTGAGATAAATATATTTGCTGTGCAACAAGCCACACCACCAAGTTTTAATAAATAGTACGTAAAGTTTGGTGAATGATAGGTTTGCTCAAATGCCTGTTTAATTAGAGTAGGCTCCCCAAATGCAGAAATGCTCATTTCTATTGATAATGCTTCCTCCATATTCGTATCTGTTACCCGTTCAATTTGAATCGCAGGATTAGGCGTTAGTTGCACATACTCACCATTCCAACACTGGATATCATCCTGAAAATCTTCATATTGGAATCCGTTCTTCTCTAGTGCATCGAGACAAGAATTATTGTCTTCCACGTTGTATAGATACATCCGCGGGATCAGTGACTTTGATTGATAAAAATCCTTTATGTCTTGCAAAAAAGCATCGGGATGATCAATCTTTCTCCAAATATGTGCATGATTTGCATCATAATAGGTTGGGATTGTCTTATTGTAAAATAAGGCTCCCTCTTTCCATTCTTCCATCTCACTAAAACTCTTTAAATAATCGATATCAAGTTGCATAATACGTTCTAAATTAAGCATTTCCTGTCCCCTCTTCCATCCAACGTTCATATAACTCCTCTAATTGCTTTTCTAGCTTCTGTCGTTGCTCTGTTGCAAGCGAAGGTTCCTGTAGTTTTGCCTCTATTTTTTCAATTTGTTGGTCAATCGAAAGCTCTTTCTTTGCTGGCTGCACTTTTGCGAGTATTTCTTTTTCAACCACTTTTTTCTTGGAAAATTCCTGTCTCTTTTGTCTTGCCCATTCATAATCTCCCTCAAAAACATGAATGACTTGATCCTCAATCCACGCCGTTTTCGCAAAGATCTTCTGTAGGAAATAGCGGTCATGTGACACACCAAGAATAGTCCCCTCAAAGGATTCCAGTGTCTCTTCCAATACCTCTCTTGCTTCAATATCCAAATGGTTGGTCGGCTCATCTAATATCAATACATTAATATCCTCATGCATTAATTGTGCCAGGCGTAAGCGCATTTTTTCTCCGCCACTTAAATCCTTCACTTTTTTAAAGACATCATAGCCATAGAACAAAAATCGTGCGAGAATATGACGTGCTTCAGCCTCGGACACTGCGACACTCTCTCGGAAGGCATCAATTAAACGAATAGTAGGATTATGATGTTCAAACTGCTGAGATAGATAGCCGAATTTCACATTACTACCGATATGGCAGACACCACGATTGGGTACAATTTCTCCTACTATCATTTTTAATAAAGTTGATTTCCCACTACCGTTGCTCCCAACAATGGCTACCCTTTCCCCAAAATAGACGGCAAGGTTGCTGTCCTTGAATAAAGGTTTATCATATCCGTGATGAATAGCCTGTAGGTGCACCACCTCTTTACCACTGCGTTCAGCCATCGTGAGAGCTAAATTCATTTTCTTTTTAGTGATCGGCTTCTTCACTCGCTCAATGCGCGCTAATGCTTTCTCCATACTTTTAGCACGTCGATGCATGGAGGCATTGGGTGGGTTTGCTTCATTCGCCCACTGCTTTAATCGTTTTATCGTTTCCTGCATTTTTTTAATTTTCTTTTGCTGCTCTTCATAGTCAGCAAACTGCTGTTCAATCTTCGCCTCTTTTTGAGCCATAAAGGCATCATAATTACCGTTATATGTGAATGCCTCTCCATCCTCAATTTCAATAATTTTATGTGCTATTTGATTCATAAAATGTCGGTCATGAGAAACGACAATAACAATGCCATCAAAATTTCGCACATAGTGTTCCAGCCATTCAATTGCTTGCATATCAAGATGGTTTGTTGGTTCGTCCAGTAATAAAATCGAAGGCCTTTTTAATAAAATTTGCCCAAGCATCACCTTTGTTTTTTCTCCACCACTTAAGCTACTAAAAGGCTGATCCAGCATATCTGTAATGCCAAGTCCATTTGCAATCATTGCCAACTGTGCTTCTACTTCATATCCCCCTAGTAACATAAACTGCTCCTGAACTTGCCCGTATTGTAGCAGTATTTTATCTGTTACAGCCGACTGCATCTCTTGCTCAAGTGCCGTCATTTTAGCCTTTAAAGCATAAATATCCGCAAATGCCTCCTCCAGTACTTCTTGCACAGCATGTAGTGGATATTGCGGGATTTGATGTAAGTAGCCAATTGTGGCATCTTTACTTTTGATAATACGTCCCTTATCCGGTATATCTACGCCTGCCAATAGCTGTAATAGAGTAGTTTTTCCACTTCCGTTCACGCCAACAATGGCCACATGTTCACCGCTATTGACCTCAAGCTGTAAATTTTCAAATAATATATTTCCACCCATAATTTTTTGTATTTGTTCAGCTTTCATTTGCATCGTTTTTTCCTCCAATGAAACGTGCGAAAACATCTTTTAAACACAAAAAAGACTGCTCATTAACAAGCAGTCTTCTTCTCATTTACATTTGTGAAAAAGAATGGTTAATTCGCTACGTTTGTTATTTGATTTTGCTTAAAAATGGACAGACCTATCCCGTTGTTAGCAAAATCAAAAGTAATTACACGTGCAAAATACATAGCTGTATCCACTTTTACACATGTTTTCGTAGCGTTTTTATTCATTCCTTTTCACCTCCGTTCGTCATAGTTATTTGTATCATAACATTATTCAGATTATTTGGAAAGGGTTAAATTTATTAGATTTTTCCATGTTACATGGCATCATTGACACTAGATGCTCGAACAATTAAAAAAACATGAAGGATGGGTCATTACCCTCTCCCTCATGTTTTCGCTTTTTTCACAAACATTTTCACCACAGGCACAAGGAAAACCGAGACCACTAATACACGAAATAATTGGAAAGCCGTAACAATCGTGACATTTGCTTGTACAGAAGCAGCGATAATCCCCATTTGATCTAGCCCACCTGGTACAACGCTTAAAAAGCCTGTCCTAAAATCGAGCTTATACAAACTAGTCATAATAAATGTTAACCCGTAGGCTGCGCCGATAAAAATGCCTGCTGATACAAAGGCATAAAAAATATGCTTCTTTGATAAATGTAAATCCTCTTTTTTCAAAAGTAATCCAATATAAATACCTATCATTAGTTGAGCAATATGCAAAAGGGATAATGGCAATTTAGGCACTTCTATCCCAGCCATATTAATGCCCATCAATAAAAACACTGGACCAAGCATATAACCTGTTGGAATTTTAAGCTTTTGAGCAAGCCACCCAGCTAGTCCACAAACAACGAGGATAGCAACAAGGCTCCATGAATATGTTCCCTCAATAAGGGAGCTATTGCTACCAGCGCCTGCCACCATTAATGGCACAAAGCCAACGATTAAAAGAACACGAAGGATTTGAAAAAAGGTGATGACAGCCATATCCATATTTCCTTGCTCCTCCGCAAATGCTACAACCTGTGACATTCCCCCTGGTACACAGCATGTCAGAGCAGTAGCAAAATCTATATCTGTACGTTTGGCTACAAGAAGACTCACAGCGAAAAATAGCACAATAAATAACACATTTAAAAGGATCATGCTCCCTAAAAAGAGCTTAATATCCTGAACGGCCTCCGGTGTAAAGGCATAGCCGATAGAATATCCGGCTACAATTAAACCAAAATTACGGAAATAATGATGCCATTTCAATTGTACATTAGTTGACAATTGTACAATGAGCACCGCTGTAATCGCACCTAATAGCCAAGGCATAGGAATATGTAATAACTGAAAAACAACAGCGCCGATGAGGCCAATACATAATGTGATAAGCATATGTTTATCAAAAACAAACATTTTAGCAACCCCTTACAACTGGATAAGCCTATTATGACCTTTATTACCCCTTTTTTCTACCAGACTGACTTTGAGCTGTCTGCTATTGCTAAAAAAGAACCTGTTATGGAGGAAATTTAACCTCTTATCCAACAATTTATCCTGACTAAAATTTTCTATGCTACATTAGTATTACCTGATTCAGCGTTTCTCCAACCGGAGAATAAAGGAGGCCTCCTATGAAAATTCATCTAACCATCAATCATGAACTTGAAGAAACAGAGGTTCATATACACGCCAAGGAATATAACGAACAAATTGAAAGACTGATGAAACAGCTGCAAGCATCCCAAACTACTATGCTAGATGGATATTTTCAACAAGAAATTCATCTACTAAAAATCTCTGAAATTTATTCCATTTACGCAGAGGATGCCAAAGTATTTTTGCAAACGGATGAACATGAATTTGAGTCAAAGCGAAAATTATATGAGCTAGAGGCACAGCTAGCGAAAGACTTTGTACGAGTAAGTAAATCCACCCTTGTTAATATTCAAAAAATTTCTTCCATTCAAATGGGCAAAATCGGTACAACACAACTCCTTCTTGAAAATGACGTAGCCATTCATGTCAGTCGAAAATATTTAAAAGAATTAAAGCGACACTTAGGTATTGGGAGGGATTCATAGCATGAGGTACTTACGGATGATGATTATTGGACTACTCATTTCACTTAGCTCTTCGTACATTTTAGTCACGTTAAGCCTCCTATCAAGCAATGAAGTTGCATTAGGTACAGAGTTACTAGAACAAATTATTATCGCAGCCATTCTTGGCATTGCAATTGGACTGCTATCCATCATTTTTGATATTGAGCCATTGCCTTTTACGATACAGCTTCTATTGCATTTAGTAGCGGTGACAGCATGTGTATTAACCGCGGGCTATTTTGGTCATTGGTTTGATTCCGGTGTATGGTATGTACTGATCGCAGAAGCCATTATTTACTTGATTGTTTGGTGTATTCTCTATGTTCTTCAATTAAATGATATTGAAAAAATGAATCAAGAAATTCAAAAGAGAAAGGATTAGCCTAGATGACCCTTGCGATAGAAGTTGAAAATTTATGTAAACAATATGGTGAACATCAAGCAGTCAAAGGCATTTCATTTACAGTTGAACAAGGCACGCTCTTCGCTTTTTTAGGTGCTAATGGTGCCGGAAAATCAACAACAATTGAGATTCTATGTACATTATTAAAAAAATCCAGTGGTCAAGTAACCATTAATGGTTTCACGCTTGATGCAAGCAATCAAAATGCGGATATCCGTAAATCGATCGGCGTTGTATTCCAACAAAATTTATTAGATGAGCGATTAACAGTGCGTGAAAACATTTTACATCGAGGCAGAACATACGGTTTATCGAAAAAACAGCTTGCCGAAAACTATCAATTTATCTCTACGTATTTACATTTAGAAGATATTGACAAGCACAAATATGGAACATTATCTGGAGGACAAAAAAGACGAGCTGATATCGCTCGCGCTCTTATTCATCGTCCTCAAATTCTATTTCTAGACGAACCGACCACAGGACTAGACCCTCAAACAAGACAATTTGTTTGGCAGGCCATTAAGCAGCTTCAACTTGAAACCAATATGACCGTTTTTTTAACAACACATTATATGGAGGAAGCTGCAGTCGCCCATCAAGTTGTTGTCCTAAAACAAGGGAAAATTGTCGCACAAGGGACTCCTGATGCGTTAAAGACTAAGTATACTTATGATTCAATGGCCCTTGTTTTCAAGCATCCTATAGATGGCGTCAAATGGCTTGAAGAGCTTGCCATTCCCTACACCGAAAAACAGAACATCTATACGATCCGTTTGGATTCTACTCTAGAAGCGCTCTCCCTATTAAAAAAGGCTGAGCCACTTATTTCCTCCTTTGAGGTCATTAAAGGGTCTATGGATGATGTCTTTATTCACATAATGGCAGAGGAGGATGTAGCTTAGTGGAAGCATTGTTAACTTTAGTCCAGCGTAATAGTAAAGTATTTAGGCGAGATAAGACTCAAGTCTTTTTTTCGCTACTATCAGTCCTGATTGTCATTGTGCTCTACGCTGTATTTCTCCAAAAGATGCAAATTGATGCCATTGAACAAATAACCGAAGCGACACCGGAATTAATTACCCTTGTCAATGAATGGCTTGTAGCAGGATTACTGTCCATGATTGCTGTTACTACTACACTTGGGGCATATGGCATTGCCGTAAAGGATCAGGAATCCAAAACGCAGGCGGATTTTTTAACAGCTCCTCTTTCCCGTGCAACTATACAGATGAGCTATGTAGTTAATGCACTGATTATCGGAAGTATTTTTACCTTTATCGCCCTAATTGGCTGCGAGATATTTATTGTAGCAACCGGTGGTGAGCTTCTTAGCTTCCAAAGTTTTGTTCAAGTCATCAGCATCTTATTTTTAGCTGTCTTACTTGCAAGTGTCTTTAACTTATTTCTTTCGCTATTTGTTTCAACACAAAGTGCCTTTTCAACATTAGGAACAATCGTCGGGACAGTACTTGGTTTTTTATGTGGTGTCTATGTACCTTTGGGAGCACTACCAAGTTTTGCTCAAAATTTAATTATGTACTTCCCTATTAGTCATACAACATTATTATTACGAAATGCTTTTATGGAAGGCTCTATTGCTCAAGTATTTGATGGTGTGCCAACTACCTATGTTGAGGATTATAAAATCAATTATGGTATCATCTATGACCTTCATGGAAATATACTTAGTACGTCAACTAGCTTTTTCATTATAGTCAGCACAACTATCATACTAGCAGCTGCGTCTATCATGCTTTTCAAAAGAAAATATAAATAAGATTAGTCAATAGAATATGTACCAAGTCATCCCCTCTGTCGAAACAGCTATCTATAAAGTCAGATAAATACCTCCCAAAGTAATCTAATAACCTGGGAGGTATTTATTGGTTATAATGTGTATTTTGTGATCAATCACTTCCAATTAGAAAGCATTTACATTTCGAGTAGTCTTACTTCTAACGGATAAAACATGGGAAAAAAAATGCTGGCTCCAGCCTGTTTTTATCGTATATAGTAATTTTAAAACAAATGATTTTCAACTTCGATGGAAACCATTATTTTAATGACTTCCAGAAACCTCGTGTCTGTTTACTACTAATGAGCCTCCATTTCCTCAGCAATTTCCTCCCCTGTTAATGATTTCGGATAAAATGTGGGCCAATTATCCAGCTCCTCTAACAGCTCTGCACGATCATCACCAAAGTAAATATGAAAATGTGTTGATGCTTGATCTGAAATAATATGGTCACTAAATTGTACATATGTTGGCGCTTGTGAATTTTCATCTGTTTGCTTGAATATATAGCGAACGCCACGATTACCTTTGTCATATGTTAAAATCTCATATCCATCATACACATATGTACCTGTAACAACTTCTCCATTCCTATAAAATATCATTGTATTTTCGGCAATTTCAATTTGTGTGACATCTGTTTGGTAGCCAACTTTGTAATATTCCTTATATTCCTCAGCCGTTTTATCGCCATGAGCAGCTTTATGCTCTAATACCCCATCTAATGTACCATCTAACAAATAGGTATAGACAGATTGCCATTCACCTTGCCAATTCGTTAATGGGCGATCTGTAATATCACTATCCTCAAAATAACCTTTGGAAATCTGTTTCTCCTTATCTGTTTGTTCCCCATGGCTGTGATTGTGATGTTGTTCATGGTCCTCCCTATGCTCTGTCGCTTTAGCAACCACTTCCTCCTCTTTTTCTTTCTCCTGACACGCCACTAAAGTAGAAGCAATTGTTGCTACTGCAAATGGCACTAACCATTTTTTATTCATTGTTACCCTCCTTGTAAATAGTAATGTTTACGATTTAAAACTATATAGTAATCATTACGATTTGTAAATAGTTTTCATCATCTAGGGTTATTTTTTCGCTTATCTAGTATTAGTAAAAATTTAAAAGCTTCCCCAACATATTGACACATCGTTTATAAAACGAATTGTTTTCATTGATTTTTTATAAACATTTTGTTATTTTAAATATAAATTAACAAACGAATATCAAAAACGTTTGTTAAATAGGAGGATTTCTCATGGATGTAAACGAACTATTTTGGCAAGCTCCTATCAACGACCTCAAAAAGGGCTACATCGACGAAAAGACACATTTCACTTGCTTATTGTGCGGTGAAAAAGTAGAGAAAGGGATTATATATCCCTATGAAGGCTTACTGTATGAAGCGGAAAAAATGATGAAGCAACATATAACAGTTGCACACCAATCTGTCTTTCATTATTTAAATGGTCTCAATAAAAAAATGACAGGCTTAACAGAACACCAAAGTCATATTTTACGCTTATTTTATGAAGGTAAATCCGACCAGGATATAAAAGAGGAATTAGAGATTGGAAGTGCCACGACTATTCGCCACCACCGTTTTGCGTTAAAAGAAAAAGAACGCCAAGCCAAAACATTGTTGGTAATGATGGAGTTATTGAAGGAACAAGATCAGAAGGAGGAACCATTTGTGCCTATTCATAAAACAGCTACAATGGTGGACGATCGCTACAACGTCACCCACTCGGAAGAACAGCAATTATTAGAAAAATTCTTTCCACATGGTATCGGCAAGGAGCTAGTACGTTTCCCTAAACGAGAAAAGCAGAAAATTGTAGTACTCCGTGCCATAACAAAGCTATTTGACGCAGAAAAACAATACACGGAAAAAGAATTGAATGAAGTAATCAAACCGATGTATGAAGACTATGTCCATATTCGTCGCTACTTAATTGAATATGGATTTCTAGACCGAAAAGCAGACGGTAGTGCCTATTGGGTAAAAAAATAAGAAAGCGGGTTTTACACATGGATCAGAAAAAAGAGTTAAAAGAAATGTATAAAGACATGAAAATTGAAGCAGGCGTTTTTACAATGACTAATACACAAACAGGAAAAGTGTTTGTCGGTAGCTTTAATAACTTGAAAAGGCTAAATGGCTTTCAATTTATGCTAAAAACAAATACACATACCAATAAAGAGCTTCAAGCTGATTACAATACGTTTGGCCAAGATGCTTTTGAAGTGAAAATTGTTGAATATTTGAAGAAAAAAGAAGAGGGCTATTTCGATGCTAAAAGAGAACTCGAAAAACTAGAGCAAAAATGGCTGGACACGTTAAAGCCTTTTGGTGAGCGTGGATATCATTCTTAATTTTACATGAGCGCATTTACTCTAATAAGATCGGTAAATGCGCTTTAAAACTTTTGCACGCATTGCGTTTAGTCAGTTTCTTTTAATCCAATTTCCTTTTGGGCTTTTTTTGTTAGCTTACTGTAAACGAGCTCATACGAATGTTGGATAAGTTGCTCCCAAATCCATAGGGACTTCTGTAGCATCCATATAAATCGAATTCCAATGAGTCTTATTCATATAATAGCC
This sequence comes from Lysinibacillus sp., assembly GCF_032093475.1. Classification (NCBI taxonomy): domain Bacteria; kingdom Bacillati; phylum Bacillota; class Bacilli; order Caryophanales; family Bacillaceae; genus Lysinibacillus; species Lysinibacillus sp. The sequence goes on from NZ_DAMDAY010000055.1 coordinate 17,816, forward strand.
AGGTATAATGCTGTTATTTGATTCACGTAAAACCTCTGCACGAGCAGGCTCACATTTTAACGTAAGTACTAGTCTCCCCTTTCCATCACCACCAATCATGGCATACATCTTCTCACCAATATGATAACGGTCTGCCTGCCATTCTTCCTTATAGTCATGGGTTGTTGCGTGAAGTTGTAGACAATAAGCATGAATCTTTTCCTTTTCCATCGTACATTCCCCTTTCATTCCATAAGCTTTGTTTTACTTGTTATCATGTTCTTAGAATGAAGATAACAAAAACACACGTTCGATTATAGTCAGTATAATCGAAAACGTGTGTAGAAAATAGCGTTATTTACTTGTACCTCGATCAAACATCCCTATTACTTCTGTCGTCTGTAGAATATTGACAAATGACTTAGGATCGGTTTCCTTGATTGTGCTTTTCACATCAGCAAGTTGATAACGCGTAATTACAGTGATCAACACTTTCCGACCTTCGCCAGAGTAGGCTCCCTTGGCATCAATAATGGTTACGCCTCGATGAAGTTTTTCTAATAACTGCTGTTTAACTTCCTCACCTTTATTCGTAATAATCATTAGTGTTAATTTAATATGGCTAGTATGAATCGTATCAACCACTTTTCCAGTAGCATAAATAGAAACAAGCGTTAATAATGCAGCATCCCAACTAAAGACAAAACCAGAAACAGCCACTACAATACCATTCATTGCGGCAAGTAAAGTACCTAGAGGAAAATCTCGTTTACGGCTCAGAAGCATCGCAATAATATCAAAGCCCCCTGAGGAACCTGCAGCACGGAAAATTAGCCCCATTGCAAGACCCACAATGACACCACCAAATAACGATGCAAGGATTGGCTCTTGTGTAGCTTTGTAAACCGGAATAATATATAAACTTACTGACAAAACAGCCACAGAAAGAATTGTATAGCTAATAAAACGTTTGCCAAGCTTCATTACACCTATAATTAGCAAGGGCAAGTTAAGGAGTAAATTTAACACTCCTGTATTTAAAGGTGTCACAATCCCAAGCATGATGGCAATCCCGCTCAATCCACCACTGAGAATTTCATGAGGAATTAACAAAAAATTATAAGCAAAGGCCACTACGATGGAAGAAAGTGTAATTATAATCACATTACGCATAATGATGTCCCCTATAATCGACCGATTTTTGATAGAACTTTCTCTTAGACTACCCAACTTCATTAAATGAAAAACCTAACGACCTTACTTTTTCTTTTGTTCTTCCTTCAAAGGGCCATTCTCCTTGTGAACGCTTGTATCAGCAACCTTATAAATACGCTCTAGCATTGGTGGATGGGTATAACGGAACCATTTCACCAATAGTGGTGGATTGACTTCACTTAAGCCTGAAATCGTTAGCTTTTGAAATGCTGTTACTGCCGCTTCACGATCATTCATGAGGTTAATCGCATATTGGTCTGCTCGTGTTTCCTGATATCTTGACACGAAATTTGACATTGGATTGGAAGCAAATAATAAAATGGAGGTGATGAGTAAAAATAATGGATACGAGCAGATACTACTCACTTTATTAATTTTCAAAACCTGTCCATATCGTGCAACTAGACGCCGCATAAGTTTCGCCGTTATCCACAACCCTATTAAGGTAAGCAGAAGATAGCCTGCGATTCCAAAATATATATGCTTTTCTACATAATGTCCCATTTCATGCGCCATGATAAATAAAATTTCATTGTCCGTAAGTCTATTTAAGGTGGTATCCCATAACACAATTCTCGAATTGCTACCGATCCCTGTCACATAAGCATTTAAGGAATTGGTCTTTTCCGCCATATTCACCTCATAAACATGCTCTGCCGGGATATTTGCCTGTGTAGCAAGTGACAATATCTTCGTTTCTAGCTCTTTATTTTTTAGCGGATAAAAATCATTGTACAAAGGATCGATGACTACTGGCTGGATGAACATTACAAAAATTGTAAATGGGATAGTTAATAGCCATGCATAGAGCCACCATCTTTTTTCGCTTTTTTTAATAAGCCAATAAATAACGGTAACGATAATCAGGCTCATTCCAAAGTTGATCCAAAAATCGATGACTCCATCCTTCATCCACGATCCAAAGGCTTGAGTACTAATCCCATAGCTTTTACTAAGATAGTAGCGATAATAGTTAAGTGGGAATAAAACTACATAGACTAATAAAGACAATAGGAATAAGTAGCCTGCATTTTGTAATAGCTTCCATTTCGAGTGAGATGTAGACACCTTCTCAAAATACCGCGAGACGCCCAGCAATAAAATCATAAAGTAAACAAGCCACTCCAAAGGTGTCGCTACAAAGAATAAAAAGTTCCGTATTTTTGAATATTCACCACTCAAAAAAAGTTCCTTGCCAGACATAAACATCACTGGATCTGCAACCGTTCCTTGTAAAGCACTAGGTATTTTCCCTCCACCACTATGGAATATATACCAGTACATACAAAGCACGTAAACACCGAATAGAAGCAGCGTAACAATGCCCATTTTTTTTGCTATGTCATTTCCCCCTCATATCACCCAAAGATTGTCCTATAGTAAGTGTAAGCGAAATTACCAAAGTTAGAACAAACAAGGACCTACTTTTTTAACATCTCCGCTCACTAAGAAAAAATTCGCAACATTTCTATCAACGAGGACATAAAAGCTTTCTCACTGTTTCGAAATATTGCGAATATATTATATCCTATTTATCCATGACAAAAGCTGTTTTTCCTCGTTGGTCTTCACTTAAATAGCCAGCTGATAGTAGCTGCTCATACCATTGCTTTTCAATTACGGCTGCCTGAGCCTCATGATCTACTTTTGTAGAAAGCTCAACCATAATGTCTCCTTTATACTGCCACACCTCAATATCTGCATCCTGTCCAAAAAAGCTTCCTTTATAAGTAGTAGCATTAGCAGGACCGTACACAACGGCTTGAGATAAAGTATTTTTATACCAAGCATCAGAATCCCAATTTAGAATTTTCTTTGGTGAATTATCAACAATCAGTTTTTTTGCAGTACTCGTATCTACCTCATCGTAAGAAACATTCGAGGATGTTTTTAAAGATTCTTTACGACTAATGGTAAACGTACGATGATTTCCCTTTATATCTAATTCAAACTTGTAATTGGATTCAGAACCAGTGAAACCATGACTTTCTGTCTCTGCAATTGCTTTGCTCAATGGTGTATTCAAAAAGCGCTTTTTATAGGTAATATCCATCTTATTGCTTCCTTTGTATACACGCAAGCGGTGAATATAATCGTTTTGGAGAAAGGATTGATCAGGCGTATCATAAAAGTAAATCTTCACATCATCCTTCTTAACCGCCTGAAAAACCTCTAGAATATTGGATGATTCTGTGAAAAGCTCTGATTTGACATTGAATTTAATTTCATGTCCTGGCTCAATTGCTGCTTTCACCTTTGTTGTGCTTACACCCATAATACTGATAATTGTCAAACCCATCACACACATATATACAGCCCATTTTTTCAAGTTAACCATAATTGATTTCCTCCCTTTTTAATATTGTTGCTAAATTTGTATGAGTACTGTGAAAATAAATAGTTTTTCGCGCATGAATACATTGCGACAGCTTCATAAGATCTCGATAGTCAGGATGCGTTTTATAAAAAAACTCCGTTACAGGACGATTCAAATCTTTTCTCTTAAGCGAGGAATGAGCATAACCAGTTTGGATGACAATGGCCGTTGGATACTTCTTTACAAGTTCCTCTAACCGAGCGTCATTCTGCTCCATAACGAAATAAAGCATATGATCACTGTCCGCTAGGTGCTGATGACGTAATGGCAACACCTTCTTGCTTGGCCACAGGTTGTCAGGGTCTTCATCATATTGCTCCAATAAATTTTGTAATTTAGTATCTACATGGATAGCTCGCGAAGTATGTTCAGAAAGATAGCTGATCATATCAACTGTTTTGCCAGAAAACGAGGAGGGAAAAATAAAAGCGTGATTTTGTTGAGCCTTAATGAAAGCAGCAAGTTGCTGTAACACTTCCAGATTATCAATACATTTTTCTATATGGCCGCTATCAATAAACGCTACATCATAAACGGTCCCGTCCTCCTCTGGTAGGGTTGCTTTTAACAAATAAGAATCGGCTACATAATCGCCTGAGAAAAAAAGTACTTCATCAAAAAATTGAATTTTGAACCACACACTTCCGATTAAATGTCCGCTATAGCCCCATTGGAAGGCAATACAGTCATTAACCTTAATCCATTTTCCTATGGAATCTGGATGGAAAGTATGAAGATTTGGTATAGGCTGTTGAAGCTGCTGTGCGGTCCTGTGGCTCATCAGTACTTGTCCTGAATACCCCATCTTTTTTAGTAATGGCAATGCGCCTACATGATCAATATGCGAGTGAGAAATAAAGACAGCTTGTAGCTTTTTTATATGGGCAGGCGCTAAATTTGGTGGCGTTTTTTCAGCATTTTTCATAATGCCACAATCCAATAATATGGCCTGTCCTCGGTTTTCAATATAAAAGCAATTGCGCCCATACTCCCCAACGCCACCTAAAATGTCAATATTAAGCATTGGCCTGACCCCCTCGTCTTTGCAGCCAATCTAATAGAAACATAAAAATTACTGTCATAATGACTGTGATGACAGCAACCGCCATCCCTACTCCTACATTCCCTTGCTCAAATTGACTATAGATAAATGTGGCACCTGTCTCGACAGAAGGCGGCAAAATGAGGAGACCTGCTACTAGCTCTCGCATTGAAATAATAAAGGTCATCATCATTCCTGTCAGAATCCCTTGCATTAATAACGGAAGAATGATGCGACGATACACATGCCAATTACTACGCCCAAAAATAGAGGCTGATTGAAAAATAGAAGCATCTAATTGGGAAAACGAAGATTTAATATACTGTACCGAGTAGGGTAGGAATAGAACACAATATGTGACAACAACCATTGCTTTCGTGTTATAAATGGTTGCTGGCAGCCATGGAGCATTCCAAAACATAATTAGCCCTACAACAAAAACAATCCCTGGAATAATATTAGGCATTAAACTAAAAAAATCTAAAACCTGTTGTTTTTTGGTTTCTCCTTTTTTAATATAAAGAGCAATTAATAATCCAACAATGGCTGTGATAATAGCTGTCATAATTGAAAAAGTAATGCTATTTATAAATGCCGTTAAGCCTGCACTTCCTCCTGTAAATACCTCCTGGTAAGAAGCGAAGCTGAAATTTCCGGCTTGTAAACCATCTCCTCTTACTTTTTGCAAAGAGGTAACGATAATAGAAAAATAAGGTATACCAATAGACAGCAATAGGACCATGCCTACAAATATCCATGAGCTTGCTCTTATATACCACTTGTCTTTGATTTCACGTTTAGCAGGTGTTTTTCCAGAAAGTACACCATACGTATAACGACGTCCAATAAGATTTTGGAAATACCAAATGATTAAGCAAACGGATAGTAAAAATAAAGAGAGAGAGGTCGCCATGCTAATATCGACTGGCCATCTCGATAGATACGTGTGAATTTCGGTTGTAAATACTTGAAATCCAATACGACTACCAAATGTGGCAGGAGTTCCAAATTCAGCAAGCGTTTTGATAAAAATGAGTAGACTGCCTAAAACATAGCTTGAAAGTACAAGTGGTAAAACAACTGTTAGCCAATTCCGCCAAGAACTTCTTCCAAAAATAAGTGCCGCATCTAAAAACGAGCCATTCATTCGAAGCAATGTATTTTTTAACATTAAATACAAAAACGGAAAGAGATGGAGGCTCATAATCATGACCATGCCAAATAAAGAAAAGAAAGAGTCCGTCATCCAAGCCGCACTTGGAACTAGTTGCTGAAGAAATCCGTTTTCTTGCATAAACAATATCCAGCCCATCGAACCAATATAAGGCGGTGTCATAAATGGAATTGTTAACACAATATCAAGCCAATCATATTGATATAAACTTGTTTTCGTTCGGATAAACGCCATAGGAAAAGCGATAACCGTTGTCCCGATGATAACGAACAGCCCTAGTCCTACTGAATTGGCAAGTGTCTTCCATAATCTTTCATGCTCGAACATTCGGCCAAACTGAGAAACATCGAATTGCCCCTCTTTTGCAAAGGTATAAAATAATATTGCCAGTAATGGAGCGACAGCAAAAACGGTGACAAGTGCCATTAAAAATCCAAAAGCTCGTCTTCCTTCCATAATCATGACTACTACAACCCTTCTATAGAAAACTGAAAAGGAGGTATAGCCCCCCTATTTAACGAAATAAATCAGTAAACTTTGTTAGTACTTCCAGCTGCTTAGCTTCTGCACCAATCCAATCGACATGTAGCTGTGGAATTTCATCTAATGCGGCGCGATTTTTAACAGCAATCTCTTTATTTCCAGGTAATAAATAAGCATCAGCTACAAGTTTTTGGCCTTCATCTGACAGTAAAAAATCAACATAGGCCTTTGCAGCTTCTACATGTTTAGCTTCCTTTAAAATACCAACAGCACGAGGACTAACTACCGTCCCACTTTTCGGGTAGATAATCTCTACCGGCTCACCGTCCGCTTTTGCTTTATACGCCATATAATCTACGCCTGCAATCGTGGCATTTTTCTCACCCGTAATAACAGCATCTAATGCTTCTTTATTTGCACCATTGACTTGTAAGCCATTTTTCTTCCACGTATCAATCGTGCTCCAAGCCTTGTTATCTGCTTCCGTATAGCCGAATAAGAAATCAACAGCAGAACCAGACAAGCTAGGATCGGGGATATTGATTTTGTTTTGCCAGTCGGCTTTTGCTAAATCGGACCAATCTTCAGGTATTTGTGTTGTATTTTTCGTATTATACGCAATACCTAAAGCTGAAGCACTATAGCCATAGAAATAGCCCTCTCCATCAGACCAGTCCTTGTTGATGTTGTCTTTGTTGGCAGCATCTTGATAGCTTTGCAATTGATCTGTTGCCTTTAAGCCATCCATTGAGGCAACGGACGCAAGCACCACAACATCTGCTGCAGGATTATTTTTTTCTGCCTCTAAACGAGAAAGAATTTTACCAGTAGTTCCTTGAAACATTTCAACCTTGATCCCTGTTTTTTCTTCAAAAGCTTCTTGAATATTTGCAGCTAAACCATCTGGACCAGCAGAATATACCGTCAGTACTTTCTCCTCCGGTGTCTTTGCACTTGCTTCTTTCACATCTTTTGCCTCTTTATTACCACAACCTGCTAATGCTAATGTCAATAAAATCCCAGCAGTTGCCCATAACTTAAAACGTCGTTTTTTCAATGTAAACCCTCCAATTGATAGATTTGTTTTTCATCAATAAATACTTGTAGTCGTTTTCCCTGCTCTAAGGGATGATTTTCATAAAAACTCCATGGCTTTCCTTCCACCTGTGCTTGCACTAAATAACGGTCACCCACAAACGTACTTTTCATAATCTCCGCTTGCTTCGCTATCGTCCCTGGACGTTGGAT
>NZ_DAMDAY010000056.1:0-3913 GCF_032093475.1 Lysinibacillus sp.
CCGATAATACCAGCCCATAGGCCGAGACCGACGACAAATTCACCTAATAAAATAATCCAAACGTTTCTATTTCTCCACATGCTGTTCTCCTTGTTGTTTCAATAAAATTTATCGTAACAAAATTTTAAATATTCGTACATATAAATATAGAAAAAATTGTTAGTTAAAATGCCATTCCTTCCCTTTCTAGCATTTCTTAACGAGTATACTATTTTTCCTATGAGGAATACTCATCCTAAAGTTTGAACTTGTAAGCTAAATAGAAAAAACATCGTTTGATGGACGCTCAAACGATGTTTCATGTTGTTAAAAAAGAATTTTGTCACGAGTGAGAATCGAGGCAAAGGATTGATTGTTGGTCCATCCGTACAAGGGCTCCCAATGAAGTTGTTTGCAGTTAGTGAACACCCTTTTTCACCTTTCATAAAAATGCTATTGATTGTTTATTGTCTTTACGGCATGTCTAATTTATGAACTAGTGCTTTTTTTCTTCGGTCGATTATTTTTTGGCTGACGAAGGTAACGATAAAGACAAACCCGACTGTTGTCGCCATCATTCCAGCTATCGAAGTATCCCAAAACTTTGCTAAATAATAGCCTATCACAGAGGCTGTAGCGCCGAAGAGCATGCTATAGATAAACATTTGCTTAATTGTCTTACTGATTAAATAAGAGGTGGCTGCAGGACCTATTAACATAGCAACTACTAAAATCGCTCCTACACTATCAAAGGCCGCTACAGTAGTGAACGAAATGGATGTCATAAAGCCGTAATGAAGAAGGACAACAGGAACCCCAATCGTTGCAGCATACACAGGATCAAAAGTAGCAAGCTTCATTTCTTTAAAGAATAATAGCAGGAATATACTGTTAATCATGAGGACCAGTAATAACATCCATACAGCTTTAGGCATCGCTAGACCAAGCACTGTCCATTGATCCCAAGGAACAAAGGCAATTTCCCCCATTAAGACATGTTCGACATCTAAATGGACATTGCCTGCAAACAAGGTGATAAGGAGGACACCAGCCGCAAACAAGGATGTAAATACCACCCCTATCGCCGCGTCTTCCTGAATCCCAGAGGAATGCAATAGTTGTACGAGATAAGCTGTTAACACCCCTGCAACTGCTGCACCTACAAGCATCCAAAAGCCATTTAATGTTTGGGTAATCAGGTAGGCCATCACAATGCCAAAGAGCACCGTATGACTAATGGCATCTGCTATCATGGACATGCGACGTAAGATTAGGAAAACACCAGCAATGCCACATGTAACACCAACTAATAGTCCCGTGAAGATAACCCAAAATTCAATCATCCTATATCACCCTGCTTTCGAAATTGCATTTTTCTACGATATTTACTAATTTGACCAGTTGGGCTGATAAAATAGGAAATAAAGAATATTCCTGCTGCAACTAAAACGATAATCGGGCCTGTCGATAATCCCGTCCGAATCGCACTAATAAAGGAACCAGTTATACCAGCGATCCCTCCAATCGCGGCACTCAAGATGAGCATCGTACTTAATTTCTTCGTCCAAAGCTTGGCACTTGCAGCAGGAATAATTAATAAAGCCGACATTAAGATGACACCCACCGCTTGGATTCCTGTTACAATCGTCATAACAATTAACACTGTTAACGTTGCCTTTAAAGCCTCAATCGGTAAGCCAATTCCCTTTGCATAGACAGGATCAAAAATAAGTAGCTTCCATTCCTTATAGAACAAGAGACTGACTAAAATAATGATGCTTGCACTAATAAAGAGCCACATTAAATCGGCCTTGGTCATCGTCGCCGCTTTCCCAAAAATAAAATTATTCAGACCGCTCTGATTACCGATTGGACTACGGTTAACAACTGTTAAAAATACAACCCCAATACCAAAGAATACTGTAAGGACTAAGCCAATAGCCGCATCTGCTTTCATTTTTAAAAACGATACAATCCATTGTATACAATAAACTGATAATGCAGATGTAATGCCCGCTCCCAGCATTAAAATCGGTAATTCCTTTTGTCCTGTTAACAGGAATGCGAGCGCAATACCTGGTAATGCTGCATGGGCCGCAGCATCACCAACTAGGCTTTGTTTTTGCAGGAAGGAGAATGTGCCTGTGATGCCAGCAGCAATGCCAAGTAACATCGTTCCACTCAGTACCCACAATAAGTTACCACTTAACATAGTGCCCCCTCCTTATACATGCTGCATCATGAACAGTTTACCACCGTATGTTTTTTGTAATTGCTCTGGTGTAAATACATCTTCTGTTGCACCCGATGCTAAAATGGTTTTGTTTAATAAAATCGTATAATCAAAATATTCTTTGACGGTTTGAAGATCATGGTGCACAACAAAAATACTTTTCCCTTGTGCCTTTAACTCTTTCAAAATATCAATAATCGTTTTTTCTGTCGCAGCATCTACCCCTGCAAATGGCTCATCTAGGAAGTAAATATCGGCGTTTTGTGCAAGGGCTCTTGCAAGAAATACACGCTGTTGCTGACCTCCTGAAAGTTGCCCAATGGAACGCTCTGCAAAGTCTAGCATCCCAACACTAGCTAATGCTTGACGGGCAACCATTTTATCTTGCTTGGATGGTCTTTTAAATAAACCTGTATGACCATACCGTCCCATCAGCACCACATCCAATGCATTTGTTGGGAAATCCCAATCCACAGCATTGCGCTGTGGGACATAGCCAACAACTAAACTTTTTGGCTCAAACACTTTTCCTAAAATTTCAACCTTTCCTACTTTATTAGGCAGCTGATTTAAGATAGCCTTTAAAAATGTTGATTTGCCTGCACCGTTTGGGCCAATAATGGCAGCTAAATGTCCTTTAGGCACCGTCACACAGGCATTTTCTAATACTGTTTTTTTATCATATGCGACTGATAGATTTTCCACTGTTAATGCATACATCGTCATTCACCTACTTTAATGCATCGACGATTGTGTCGATGTTATGTTGATACATCCCGATATACGTACCTTCTGTTGTACCTTCAGCACCCATCGCATCCGAGAATAGTTCTCCACCGATTACAATGTCGTGCCCCTTTTCTTGAGCCCCTTCAATCACGGCTTTCATCGCTTTATCTGACACACTGGATTCTATAAAAATAGCCTTAATTTTATTTTCTACTAAAAAATCGACCATCTCCTGCACATCTTTGACACCATACTCTGAATCCGTACTAAGTCCTTGCAAGCCACGTACTTCAAACCCTTGACTTCTACCGAAATAGTTGAACGCATCATGTGCTGTTACTAATATCCTTTGCTCTTGTGGTAGTTCATTGACACGATTTTTTGCATAGCTTTGTAAATCCTCCAGTTTCTTTAAATAAACATCTTCATTTGTTTGAAAATCCTCTTTAAATTCAGGATATTCCTCCTGAAGTTGTACACTAATTGCTTTCACAACGCCCTTCCAAAGTTCAATATCAAACCAAATATGCGGATCATGCAACATGGCGTCATTATCACTTGCAAGGAGCAGCTTTTCATCTAATGTCTCTCCCACAGCCAAGACTGTTTTTTCTTTTGCCATTTGTTCAAAAATAGCAAGCATTTGTCCTTCTAGATGTAAGCCGTTGTAAAAAATGACTTCGGCTTTATCTAATTTTGATAAATCACTTTGAGTCGCCTTGTATAAATGAGGATCTACTCCTGGCCCCATTAATGCTGATACTTGTAAATGGTCACCACTAATCTCTTTAATAGCATCTGCAATTTGTCCAGTGGTTGCAACAACAATCCCCTCTTTTTCACCCTCCGCTTCACTTGAACAACCGAATAATAGCAGGGAGAGTGATAGGATGAATACACCTAACCATTGTTTCATTTTTGTACCTCTACTTTCTCTTATTTAGCGATTGCTTGAAAAAAGCGGGAATGAAT
>NZ_DAMDAY010000056.1:3923-19040 GCF_032093475.1 Lysinibacillus sp.
CTATGTCCGCAATTTTCATAGCCTCCAATATTCAGAGCGTCACTCTTTCTCTGCAACCACATTGTTTATATGATTTTCCGAATAAGCTGGCGCCAACTCATCCAGAAAATGATTAATATCATGCCAGCTCCTACTGATTCCGTAAGTTTCCATAAAATTGTAAGAATCAATAAGACAACCATTGGAAGAATCGTCAGCTTGAAATCACCAATTTCTTTCATCCGAGCACTCTTCTTTCTTTAGAGATATTTTGTTTCCCTTAGGAAAAATATATGCTTAAATAAAAGAAAATTCAACTACTTTATTAAAATTTCTTGTAAAAAATTTTTTTCTTAAGGAAAAATTAATTTCGCCCATATAAAAAAATCCCTAATAAGATCATTAGAGATTTTTTTCAATACTTATTTTACGGTTCCATTTCTTGCGGTTTCCCAATAAATTCAAATGCATAAATATGTGTTTTGGTCAATTCAATAATATCTTTGATTAATGCATCCTCGGATTTCTCATAGCCACTGGCAATCCACTGCATCATCAATCCATAAAAGCCGTAAGAAGTATAATGCTTGAACATGTCCATATTAACAGGCTGATGATTAATCGTTTCAAATTTAAATTGCTCTTGATAAATTTTTGTAATGGTGAGCGGCATACGTGTATGCAATCCAGGAATTGTATCTTCGACGTTCAATAGCTCGAAAAATAACCGATGCTTGTAAATATAATGAATAATATTGAAAGATGGCGCTTTTAATTTTGTTGTATAAACCTTTTCTCCATACAGATACGGTTCACCTACAGCTACTTCAAGACCTTTCAGCATCAGTTCCAGTAAATTTGCTGCCAGCTCGAATTTATCTTGAAAATGCACATAAAAGGTACTACGGTTATAGCCTGCTCGTTCTACAATATCCTTCACTGTAATCGTTTGGAACCCTTGTATTTTTATTAGCTCGCTAAACGCCTCATAAAAATGGCGGCGCGTTCTTTCCTGTCTTTGTGTCCATTTTGGCACTATTTTTTCCTCCCTTTTAGACATATTGAGCAAATCTGTCTACTAGTTAGACACTTGCGACGACATTAGTGATTGTTTCCGTTTTCAAGCGTTTTACAATAAAAGTACACCGTGATTTACGTAGTGTGCAAGAAAAATTATTCCTAAAGGGAGTGTCATATATGGGGAAATTACAAGATAAAGTCGCAATTATTACAGGTGGTGCTTCTGGTATTGGTGCCGCAACTGCTCAACTCTTTGTTGCAGAAGGTGCAAAGGTAGTACTTGTTGATTTAAATGAAGAAAAAGGCCAAGCATTTGCTGCTCAACTACAAGCAACGGGAGCAGAGGCTATCTTTATTAAAGCAAATGTAACTGATGAACTTGAAGTTGCTTCTATCTATCAAACAACAATCGAGACATTTGGCAAAGTCGATGTCCTTTTTAATAATGCGGGGATTGGTCGTGTTACACCAACAGAAGAGTTACCTTATGCGGAATGGCGCCAAACAGTGAATGTAGATTTAGATGGCGTATTTTTAATGGCGCAAGCTGCCATTAAAGAAATGCTAAAAGCAAACGGCGGTACAATCGTTAATACCGCTTCGATGTATGGATGGGTTGGATCAGCAGGATCAGCAGCCTATAATGCAGCAAAAGGTGGCGTCATTAATTTAACACGTTCATTAGCATTGGAATTTGCTACTCGTGGTATCCGTGTCAATGCGCTATGCCCTGGTTTTATTGATACACCTATTATCCCAGAAGAGAGCAAAGAGTCATTACGTCAAGTAACACCGATGCAACGTTTAGGTCAACCAGAGGAAATGGCAAAAGCTGTTTTATTTATGCTTTGTGACGATTCAACATTTATGACAGGTAACACATTAACAGTAGATGGTGGCTATACAGCCCAATAGATAACTTTAAATAATCGCTTCTTCAGCAGAAGATAGCGATTATTTTTTCTTATAAGGACTATTAATCTTAGAAAAATTTGCAGTTTTTATCCATTTCCTGCAAACTATTAACATAACGAGCAAGAAAGGATGAAGATGACAAATGAAAAAATTAATATGTACATTATTATTTTCCATTCTTATCGTAGGCAGTGCAGGCAATGTACAAGCTGCTAGTTTTAGAGATGTATCAGAGGATCATTATGCCTATGAAGCTATCTTATGGGCAGAGGAATATGATATTGTGAATGGTTTTACTGATGGGACGTTTAAACCAAATGCTACTATTACTGAACAGCAATTAGCCAAACTATTAGCTAATTTTTATGAGCTTGAATCCCCTATCGATGAATTAAAGAAACAAACTCCTTCGGCAAACTGGTCAGATGAATTTTATAACCAGCTCGCTAGCTATGGAGTGCCTGTAAATGGCTATTTCGACAACCGAATTCGAGCAGCTACAGTGAAGCGTGGTGTAGTGGCACAAGCCATTGCTCATTTAGCTAGTGGTAAGAAAGACTTAGATCAATCCATTCAGTTTTTACTCGATTATTATATTTCATCAGGGCAAAATCCACAGTATGAAGACCGTAATTTACAGAAGTTTTATGGGGTGACGAACAATATGACACGTGCCCAAGTAGTCACAATGCTTTACCGCATGGATGAACGAAATTTTTATGAAATCTCCGCAGATGCACAAGCCATACATGATAATGCCAACAATGTATCATTAATGGCAAGAGCGAAAAATGCTCAAAGTCAGCTTGATAAATCTTTGCAACAGGCTACACCTGGGAAAAGTGCCTGGGAAGGTGTCTACACGTATTATTACAAATGGGGTAAGGGTGCCAATGATTTTAACCGCCGCGACGCTGTCATTTCCAACGCTACAAGTAATAGCTTCTCTATTGCTTTAACAGCGAATGATGGAACAGCTTCAGGTAATGTCAATGGAACTGCCACGATAACAAGTAGTACAAAAGCTTTGATGAATAAATCCTCAAATGGCAATCGCTGTGTTGTCGAATTAGAGCGTTTATCCAACAATGCCCTCAAAGTGTCTGAGGTTGATTGCCGGGCAGAGCGTAATGAAGGCACTAATTTCTCTGGAACATTAAAGAAACAATAGCTAGCAAAGGAGTCTGATACATTCAGGCTCTTTTTTAATCCCCAAGCGTTTGATACTTCTGCTTGGCAATAGCAATAAAATCAAGGAGACACGGTGGCAAATCCTTATCTTTATGCCAAGCAATATCTGTATAAATAGGAGCTAGCTTTAATGTGGACGGTATCTCTGTTACAAGTCCCATTGTCAGCTCTTTTTCTACGACCATTTTAGGTAAAAACGTCATCCCTAAGCCTGCGATTACACATTGTTTGATCGCTTCAATACTGGCAAATTCAATCATTTGTAATGGCCTAACCCCTTCTAGTTGAAGCAATGCTTCTAAATGATTTCGATAAGAGCACCCTGTTTCAGTTAACAGCATCGTTTCAAGTGCTAGCTGTTGAGCGGAAAGCGGCTCCATTCTTTCAATAGGTGCACTGACGAAAATAAGCTGCTCTTCAATCAACCGCTGTCGCTGTAGCATTGATGTCTCCTGGTACGTATCTGTTATAAAGGCAACATCTAAATCCCCTACCTGTAATAGCTTTTTAGCAATGTCCGTTGTATGCACTGGCTTAAAAATGATTTTCACATGGGGGTGGACCTGTTGAAATTGCTGTAAAATGCTCGGCAAACGATAGACACATTGGCTTTCCTGTGCTCCCACCTTTAATAGGACTTGCTCCTGCTCGTTGGATATCGCTTTTTTCATTTCACGATCTAGCTCTAGCATTTTTTTGGCATATTGTTGAAGTCGCTTGCCCTCTTCCGTTAGGATAATACGCTTACCAAGACGCTCAAAAAGATTAACACCTAACTCTTGTTCTAATGTTTTTACTTGAGCTGTAATACTTGATTGAGCGTAGTCAAGAAGCTGGGCCGTCTTTGTAAAGCTTAATGTTTCAGCTGCTGTTAAAAACGTTTGAAGCTGCTTTAAATCCATTACTCGAACTCCTTTATCTTTTTTTTCGATAGTTTTTGCCAAAACATTCATCTTTTCCGATAATAAAACTAAGTGTACACTAGTTGGTAGATGGAAGAAAGAAGCTAGCCAATTGAAATTTCGGACGTTCATGCCTTTTCAAATAAAAGAAACGTATTTGGAACCACTATCGTCCAAATACGTTCTTTGTCATCTGCTCAAAAAAATAAATCAAACTATTAGTTATCTGCGTCTCTTTTAAACAAAGAAGCTATTGTAATTCTTTTCGAAGATGTTCTGCTGCAGATATTGCTTTTAGATCTTGAACGATATCGCCTGGTTTATTTCCTTCACCTAGAATATAGCCTGCAAAAGTTGTACCAACAAAGTCAAAGATATGTTGAAATTGCTGAATCATTGGTAAACCTTTGATAGACGGCTCATCCCCTCCAACTGCAATGACATATGCTTTTTTAGAAGACATCAATGCCTTAAAATCAGGATAATTCGGGTCTCTTAAAGATTGGGACCATCGATCAATAAAGTTCTTCATTATTCCTGTCATACTATACCAATAAATAGGGGTAGAAAAAATAAGAATATCATGCGGAAGTATTCGGTCAATGACGGCATTATAATCATCGTTGACATCAGAAAACCCCTCCTCTGCATGACGCTTATCGATTATTGGCTCAATGCTATAATCCTTTAAATAAATTTCTTCAACCATCAAGCCTTGTGTGACTAATTTTGTTAAAGTCTCTACATTCCCATCCGGACGATTTCCACCGTAAATAACTGCTATAGACATGTTTGTTATCCCCGCTTCCTTGAAGTTTTTACTATTGTTCCCCTATGTCTATATCTTATTATGATCATACAAATCGATAAAGATGATTATTTCGATAAAACCAATCGAAAAAAGTGATTTTGTAAATTCCTTTCTTGGCTATTTGAAAAAAGAAAAATACTTCTAGCCTAGTAATCTAGATATGATAAAGTTAACGGAATTGCCAGGAGCTTACCTGCTCTATCAAGCTATCAATAAAAATAAAATTTGTTTTCTAAAAATTTGGCGTACATAGCAAGTTTTTAGTCGCTATTTGCTAGTTACAAGTCGTGATGGAAACGATACTATATAAACTGTCCCGTACAAACACTAAAGACAATAATCACGTATAAACACTACATGCAAATGAATTAAGGAGGTTCAAATGTTGACGTTACAAAGCTCTAATCGTATAAAAATGCCGGTAGGATTTTGGGAAGGCATACGTCAATTAGGGATAGTCCCCCACGACGTAGTTCGAAAAGCACGACTACCACTCACGATCATGAATGAATCAGTAGTCTCCACAATCCAATATTTAGCGATTTGGCAGGCTTATTCTGATCTTATTGACGATACTGCCAAAGGAATGATCAAACTAGCCACTAGCTTTGATTCAAATCATTATCCGCCTACTGTCTTAGTAGCCTACCATGCTCGTGATTATCGTGATGCTCTAAAAAGAATGGCACGGTACAAGCAACTGTGTCCTCCAGAAAGCTTACGTATCACTGAGGAAGGTGAGGATTGTACAATCGATCTAGAATGGTCGTATCCTGGGCAATCCGGTCCCCCTATGCTGGTTGGTATCACACTTGCATTTCTACTTGAGCTTGGACGCCGTGGGACAGGTCAACCTATAACAGCTAAGTTAGTTGAATTTACACATGCAATGGGCGATGTACAGACCCTTGAAGATTATTTCGGTTGTTGTATTCAGATTGGTGCAAAGCGTAACCGGTTGACGTTACATCGAGGAGATCTGGACCGTCACTTTACTTCATATAACTTGGAGTTGTTGGAAATTTTGACCCCTCTTTTGGATCAATCGTTAAATGAACACCAACATAACCGCTCCTTCACCGAGATGGTCAAATGGATGATGAAACGAAGCTTAGCAGGAGGACGCCCTGATATTCAGACAATCGCAAGCGAGTTAGGGATGAGTGATCGTACCTTACAGCGTAGGCTTACTAATGAATGCACGAGCTTTAAACATTTGTTAGCACAAGTTCGACAGGATCAGGCCCGAGCGTATCTAGCTGATCCCTCGCTTGATATGAAAGATATCGCCTTCTTGATTGGTTATGAAGATCAGAACTCGTTCTACCGTGCCTTCCACCTTTGGGAAGGTGATACACCATCAAATTGGCGTGCTAAACATATAGAAACAAACTAGATCATTGGATTTTATAAAAATTTCGAACAAAAATAGGATTTTATTACTTTATAATCATACTAAATAAAGGGGCACTGAATTATGGATATGGGATTAAACAATAAAACTGCATTAGTTACTGGATCAACGAGAGGTATAGGTAAAGCAATTGCTATCGAACTAGCCAAAGAAGGTGTAAATGTACTCATTAATGGGCGAAATTATGAAGAGGTAGAACGCATTGTCAATGAAATTAAATCAGCTTATCCATCGACTTTCCCCAAAAATGCTACAGCTGATATTGCTAATCCTCAGCAAAGAGAAGCTTTATTCGAAAAATATCCAAGTATTGATATTTTAGTTAACAATATGGGTATGTATGAAATAATGCAATACGAAGACGTTGACGATGATACATGGGAAAATTACTTCCGTACTAATGTTCTTGCAGCAAATGGATTATCTAAATTTTACTTACCTAACATGTTGGAAAATAATTTTGGACGCATTATTTTTATTGCAAGTGAAGAAGCCATTATGCCCTCAGGACAAATGCCTCAATATTGCATGACAAAAACAATGCTCTTATCTTTGGCAAAAAGCCTATCAAAATTAACAAAAGGAAGAGAAGTTACAATCAATACAATCATGCCAGGTCCTACACTCTCTGAAAATGTGTATCAAATAATTGATAGTATGTTTCCTAATCAAGGTATGAGTTTTTCAGAGAAAGAGAAAGCATTTATGACGACAAACCTCCCCCAATCTGAAATACAAAGATTTATTAAACCATTTGAAATAGGGAGACTAACTACATTTGTATGTAGTCCTTATGCATCCGCATTTAAAGGATCTCCGATTCGTATGGATGGAGGCATGGTACCGACAATTTTTTAGCATCTTTCACATTTCCCTCAACACTTTAAGGAGAAATAAAGAATACTGATAAATGTTTCTATAAATTTTGTTTACTCTTTTACTATAAAAAATAGTAGTACAAACCTCGGACTAGGTTTGTACTACTGATGTTAGTATGTTTTCTTTACATAATTATGTCATTTGATTTCATCACATTTTGCTTTCTTTAGTATAGTGAGTGTAGATATGGCTACAAATTTGAAAATTGAAAGCAATCGCTATGTCTATCCCTGCTTATTAAGGAAGTAGTACAAATAAAGTCTTTTTATTTTAGTAATATAGAAGCGAGCAACAATAAATTATATTTAATATAAAATAATTAAATAAGGTAGTGATTAGAATTAAGAACATAGTTTCGAAACCTATTATTAACATGGTCTTATTTTTACTTCTTCTTGTTATTTTATATTTCTTAGGTAATGTTAGCCAACTATTATCTAAAGAATATAGCGAAAATGAAATTGGCTATATAGTTATTCAGAAAGGAACAGTCTATTTTATTCAAGGAAAGGACGTTCAACAATCAGATTTAGAGAGTTTCTCTAGTAAAAACTTCATGTACTCAAATCAATTTGAATCAGTTTCAATTTTAAATCGAATTGAAACTTTCTATGAAGGATATTAAAAGTGGCGATAAAGTAAGAATTTGGTACTCTGAAAAGTTGGAGTCAAATCCTGCAAAAATCAAAGTTATTCGAATAGAAAAACTTTGACATAAAGTTTATAGCCAAAATATATTCCATTTTTCGTTTATTTCTTTTATTTATTAGTATGTTAGTTAGCAACAGTCTAGAAGGAATGAATGCTTTCCATATATAATTATTGGATATGAACCGTATATGTCCCGTTTTCATTATTATATTTATAAATATATAAATAATACTTTCCTGGTACTGCATTAAATTTACCTTTTATATTATTTTCATCTTCCTGTCCAAATGATGCGAAATTTTGCATATCTGACTCATGGTGAAGCACCCATGTCATGCCAATTTGATTTTCATTTAGGACAGAAATATCTATCTCTTTTGGTGATGTCACATCAAATTGGTATACATCTGTATTATCATCATCCATTAAGCTCCCTTTTAGGGGCTTATTAAATGGAATGATTGTCGCTTCCTCGGGACGATTGTTTGGTTCTATCTCTGTTTCTGTTTGTGCTTCATTTTGGACATTAACTGTATATGTCCCATTTTCATTAGCAAATTTATAAATATATAAAAAATACTTTCCAGGTTCAGCTTTAAGTTTACCATTTATACTATTTCCATCTTCCTGTCCAAAAGATACATAATTTTGCATATCAGACTCATGATAAAGCACCCACGTCATGCCAATTTGATTTTCATTTAAGACTGCAATATCTATTTCTTCTGAAGACGTTACGTCAAACTGATACACATCAGTATCATGATCAATCAAGCTACCTTTTAGGGGCTTATTAAATGGAATGATTGTCGCTTCTTCGGGATGATTATTCTCTGTTTCTGTTCCCTTCCTTACAGTGACAATTGTATAAGCTTTACTTTCTATTTCTTTATCATTTTTCACGGTTAATGTCACATTGTATGTTCCTTCTTTTTCGTATAGATGAGTAGGGTTTGCTTCATCACTTGTATCTCCATCGCCAAAATCCCAAAGATAGGAAACTATTTCTCCATCATTATCTTTTGAACCATCGCTTTTAAACTCAATTTTTTCATTTTTGATGCCAGTATAAGGGCCATTTATTTTAACAAACGGGCCTTGATTATCTCCTTCATCCGTCGCAACGCCGTGGAAAACAATATCATATTCAAACTGGTTTGCTGCATTCACACGGTAGTTCACAAAATATGCTGTCATTGTTTTAAAGCCGCTCCACTCTTTTTCCGACAATTGATCAAGTACTTGGTTCACTTGTTTACTCATCGTTTTCCAATCATGAGATTCTCCCTTTGTATTGCCCCCTACAAACGTACCTTCAAGTGTAAATGTATTGAAAAAGTGCGACTGATGTTTTGTCATTTTAACATCTTTGATGTTAGCAATATCCACGATTTCTTGCTCTACTTCTTTTAAAGCTTTCGGTTGATGTTGTACTAAATAATCTTCTGATACTTGTGGTACCTCATATTTTTCTTGATTATCAATCAAATTCTGCATATAGGCTTGGTATTCTAAATTTAGCAGTGGATCTTTACTTAAAGTCTCACGATACGCATCATAATTTTTCACATCATTTGCACGAATTAAATCTTGAATCTTATCCAATGTATCAAATTGATGATGGTACATATAAGACTGGAGTGCGTATGAATAATTATAAAAATCCCATGATCCATATTTTGCAAACATTGTTTGTTCTGCTGTGTAGCGTTGTGATGGATCATCTGATAATCCACTAATAATACTCTTACGTGGAACAATATCATTTGTACGCGTTGATCCCGCAAAGAATTCTGCATTTCCTTCTTGGAACCATGTTAGTCGTTCATTTTGATACATATCTCCAATCCCGAATAAACCTGGAACCTCGTACCTAGCCTGTAAATAATGTGTAAATTCATGGCGGAACAACTCTTCTAAACTATAAATGCTTTGCTGTGCCGTACGTTCATAAGTAAAAAATGTTCCATTCTCTTCAATATAAATTCCACCATTATTGGTTTCATATCCATACAATTGACGGTTTAAAAGATATTCATCTGGGGAGTTATAAATTACAACTGTTATTATCTCATCAGCATTTCCTGGTTCTAATGCTTTATCATTGCCAATTACACGATGATATTGTGCTTTTACTTCTTTTGCAGCCCAGTATAATCGTTGAACTTTGTCATCTGTTACTTGATCTCCTGTTTTAAATACAATTGATCCATCATCAAACGTATATGTTTTCGGTAGATACTGCTTCTTTCCTTCTTCACGTACTTTCTGCAAATCTACTGGATTTCCACTATAATCCTTTCCATGGTAATTTGTAGCTATTTGCTCTACAGCTACAAAATAAGCATCACTTAAATATGGATACATATGCATTGCTTCTGTAACAATTTCTAAACCTTTATTAGGGTTACTGTGAAATACACCTAAACGCCCTGCATAATAAATACCATTAGTGATTAACCAACTATTGCTTTTTGTTACATTATGTAATAGTGCTATTTTATTAACCTCATTTATGAAGCTATCTATTTGTCCATACCACATTGTTGTATTAGCTTCTTTACGAGCATCATGCAAATACGACTGCAAATCAAAATCAATCCCATGCATTAAATCGTATATAGCTTGTCCTTTTGAATACTCGCCTTCATATGTAGAAAGATTGTCGTTATACTGTTTTAAAATGTTCGCAGCATATTGAATTGTATCCGCGTCACTAGAAGCATTCCCTATAAGTTTCCCATAGGCAGATATTACTTTGTCTTGCTCAGCTGTACCAAGTTTAAAGTTTGGATTGTTAGCTATTTCTTTTAATGCTGGTAAACACTTATCATGGAAACTGCGATCATTTAAATAAGATAGTTCGTTATTATAAAATCCAACATAAAAAGCCGAACGCAATAGTTCTACAAATGTTTCAATACCTTTTGAATCCTCTTTCGTAAAAGAACCCCCTCTTTTTCCCAATTCATTAATAATAACTTGCATGCGTTCTTCATTTTGATAAAAAACTTTTGTTTCCTCACTGTATTCGAATAAATCTGTAATTTGATACCACTGAATAGTGCCCAAGGTATTCATGAGCTCACTATCACTCATTCTATTAAGCTCTGCCATCGAATACTTTTCTTGCAAATACTGCGAGTTAGCACGTTCTAAAGTTTGACCCTGCTGTTGCGATAAACTTTCTATTTCAAGCCGTTTTTCAAATGATAATGTTGCATCAGTTTGTGTGGTATGTGCAATGTCATCTTTCGGCGTTTCTATACCAGCAGGTTTCATTTGTAATACATGATAAGGCGTTTTTTCTGCTGCTGATACTTCCGCTTGCAACCCTCCTAACGAAAGTGCCAATGTACTAATCCCAATTAACACTTGATTCATTTTAAAACTCTTATTCATAATATGCCCTCCTATAGTACTACATTGATTATCTAATAATATTTTCCTTATTTAGTACAATATTACCTATATAAAAGTAACATATTATGTAAAAATATCAATAAAAAAATGGTTATATTTAGGAATATCCCCTTGTATAATTTGAAAACTTTAGACACAATTACACTAAAAAAGCAATGTCCCTATTTGGGACATTGCTTTTCAATTATTTATTAAATCTGACGATGCGGTCTATTGGAAGACGAGAAGAACCATATGCTGGTGCTGCTGCTTCACCAATTGCCAATAATAATATAGGAATTTCATTTGCTGGTAATTCCATGTATTCAGCAAATTTCGCTTTATCAAATCCACCCATTGGAACGGTATCATATCCCATTTCCTTCGCTAATAACATAATTTGCATAGACACTAAGCCAGCATCAAAATGCACTATGTTTTCTAATGTTTTTGTTGATGCAGAACCATACATAGTTAATGCGTCTTTTGCAAGCTTATTGGCGATTTCTTCTGGCATATAGCCTAACTCTACATTTTTTGCATAGATTTCCTCAGCATTTAAATACATTTTAATATCACCAATAACCGCAATAATGGCAGAGGCTGTTTCTATCTGCTCTTGATTAAATGAAAAGAAATTAATATTTTTTTGAATTTCCTTATCATCAATAACGATAAATCGCCATGGCTGCATGTTGCTCGATGAAGGGGCAGAAGTAGCATCTTCTATTAGTTGCATAATCGTTTCTCGAGATATTTTCGCTGTTGCATTGTATTTACGTACCGATTTTCGTTCTTGCATAATTTGTTTTAATGGTGTAGTTTCTGACATGTCATTTCCCTCTTTTTCAAATAGTTAAATTGCTTTAATTGTGACATTGATATTTCCCATTGTTGCCTTTGAATAAGGACATACTGTATGTGTTAACTCCAATAATTCTTGTGCTTCTTCCAGTGCTAAGCCTTCAATATGACCTTCGATGTCCACAGCTAGAATATAATCAAATGAAGCTTGCTCCATTAATCGTACTGTCACTTTTATTGTGGATGAATTGTCAATTTTCTTTTGGCGTTTAATTAAAGCTAATGCGCTATTAAAGCAAGCACTATAACCAGCAGCGAATAATTGCTCTGGATTTGTAACATTATCTAATTTTGAGCCAGGTGGCGCAATTTTTAAAGATAGTGATTGATCCTCTGCATATGATGTGCCACTACGCCCACCAGTATTAATCATTGTAGTTGAGTATAATTCTTTCATAATCAAAACCCCTTATTTTAAATTGATCAATTAAATTGTACACAATCTAATTATTACAAATTGAATTGTACACAATTTAATTGTATTTGACAAGTAAGAACTTTATTTTTAATATTAGTGGTAGAAGAAGAACTTTTAAGAGGGGATTTTTATGCCTAATCATTTAGATAATCAATTGTGCTTTCTTTTGTATGCCACATCAAAAGAAATCATTCGTCAATATACATTATTATTAAAGCCATATGATCTAACCTATACAGGTTACATCACCTTATTAGCTTTAGAAGAAAACGAACAAATAACTGTAAAAGAATTGGGACAACGCTTATTTTTAGATTCAGGAACATTAACACCTTTACTAAAAAAATTAGAGGGAAAAGGCTATATTTGTCGTGAACGTTCCAAGGATGACGAACGACTAATGAAAATATTTTTAACGAAAGAAGGAAGTAACGTTCGTTGTCAGCTACCTGAAGTTTCACGTCAAGTAATGAAGCAATCCAATATCTCAGAGCAGCAATTTTTGCAACTAAAAAATGTGCTACAAGATATCGTTTACAATGACTCGTCGAGTAAAGATAATCATTAGGATACCTAAAAAGGTTCATTTGATTCACTCTTTTGAAAATAAGTGTGTAATCAAATGAACCTTTTTCAATGAGGTAAGGTGGATATTTTTCTATCTTAAATACTTTTTGTAAATGAAGTCATTATGAATTTCTTCAATATTTAACTCTGTTTCTCTACCGGAATACCAGAGACTCTAAAGATATAGTCTCTCTCGTGTTCTTTTGTCGCAAATTGCACGATGTAAACAGATTTTTCTCTTATAGAAGACTCGTTGTTTAACTACCTAAAATAAAGAGGAGTATCAAAACACATTTATCTAATTATAAAAAATAACAAACGACCTAATCGCTCGCTGCAATTAGGTCGTTTTCTCGTCTAAGCTTCTATAGAAATATGCTGGAAAGTTGTCACATCAAATAATCCTGTATCTGTTAGCTTTAGTGCAGGAATGACTGGTAATGCAACAAATGAAAATGTCAGTAGAAAATGAAAATCTAATGTTGGGTTGAGGGTCTGCAGGGCACTGTGCAAGCTAGCTAGCTGTTCTTTAGCTTGCTGTGCTGGTACATCTGTCATTAAGCCACCAATTGTTAACGGCATTTCTGCTAATATCTTGCCATCCGCTACAATTACAAAGCCTCCTTGGATTTCCTGAATACGCGAAAGTGCCAGAACCATATCATCATCATTTGTACCGACGACAAGGGCGTTATGTGAATCATGTGCTACTGTAGTCGCTACTGCCCCTTTTTGTAAACCGAATCCCTTAACAATCCCTAAGCCTGTCGTATGCAAATGATGGTGACGTTCTATGACAGCTAATTTCAGTAGGTCTTGCTCTACAGAAGGTACAAAAACGCCCTCCTTGACAGGCACATCGATCACTAAATGATTGGTAATCAGCTGATTTGGCACAATTTCCATGACATTTGCCTTCGTTCCCTTTGTGAATGACAGTTGGAGCATATCCTTTGTAACAGTTGGTAAATGGACAGATTGATGGATATGAGCAGGAACAACTGGCTCTTGACGACTTGTCAACATTGCTCCATTTTCAGCCACTTTCCGACCATTTTTCCAAACTGCTTTGGCCTGCATACTCGTTAGATCCTCCACAAGCACAAAATCAGCCTTATAGCCTGGTGCAAGTACCCCACGATCAAATAAACGATAGCACTCTGCTGTATTAACAGTTGCCAGCTGGATCGCTTGTAATGGTGACATCCCTTCTGCTATTGCCATAGCCACATCATAGTTGATGCTTCCTTCATCCATTAACTCGTCTACATATTTGTCATCCGTACAAAAACCAAAACGACGAGCATTGTGTGGTTGAACTGCTGGCAATAAATCACGTAAGTTTTTCGCCGCTGAGCCTTCACGAATAAGGACATACATGCCCTGCTCCACACGGTCGATGGCCTCCAGTGCAGTCACACATTCATGATCTGTCTGAATACCCGCAGCACGATAGCCTGTAATTTGTGTGCTTTGTAAGCCCGCACAATGTCCATCTATAACGAGATTGGCTTGCTGTGTTAATACAATTTTTTGCAGCATGCCCTGTTCCCCATTTAATACGGCTGGAAAATCCATCACCTCTGCTAAGCCGCGAACTTGTTGATGTGTCAAGAACGGCTCTAAATCTTCTGCTGTTAGTGTAGCACCTGCATTTTCAAACTGGGTACCTGGCACACTAGATGGCAGCATCACAAAAATATCCATATCCGCCTTTTGAGCATCATCAAGCATAAATTGAATGCCCTCTGCCCCTGCGACATTGGCAATTTCATGTGGGTCTGTAATGACCGTTGTAATACCATGAGGAATGAGCACCCGACTAAACTCCCCTGGTGTTAACATGGAAGATTCAATATGTATATGACCAT
This sequence comes from Lysinibacillus sp., assembly GCF_032093475.1. Taxonomy (NCBI): domain Bacteria; kingdom Bacillati; phylum Bacillota; class Bacilli; order Caryophanales; family Bacillaceae; genus Lysinibacillus; species Lysinibacillus sp. Next base: position 18,808 of record NZ_DAMDAY010000056.1, read on the forward strand.
CAATTAATCCAGGAATGACATAGCTTCCTGTAGCATCCTCTTCTTCTTTTGCATGAAATGTATGATTGCGATCAATTGCTACAATCATGCCATTTTTCACAACAATATCTGCTTTTTTCCACGTTAATGAAAAAACATCTGCAACTTGTGCATTTCTCAGAATAAAATCTGCCTCTATTTTTCCTTGTGATGATAAGATATTTTGCGTTAACTGCTGTAATTTTGTCGACATC
>NZ_DAMDAY010000056.1:19050-19528 GCF_032093475.1 Lysinibacillus sp.
CGACATCGCCTATACTCCTTTTTCTTTTAAGAACTATCATGCCAAAAAAATGCCCGTGAATGCAACTATTTATCATGACGTCAGTAAAAAACGACCATTGATTAATGGTCGTTCGTAAACTCTAGCTCTTTAGGGGGCTGACCTTTTTTATTCATCAAACGCATACGAATGGGCTCAATTTTTAATGTCACCATTTCGTCCTGATTGCCAACAAAAATACTAGTAAAAATTTCTGCTAGTTTATTTTTTAAGCCTTCTTCCTGTACCTCCGTAAGCTTGCCCTCAATTTCCACATACGTATCCCCAAAGCCGCCATTTTCATAGCCGTATAAAATATGGGTATATGGATTTTTACGAAGCTCTTCCATTTTCTCAGAATGCTTATTCGTCGCTGTATATAACACAAAGTCCTCATGCTGGAACGTCATGTAGCGGGAGTAAGGTTTGCCATTTTCAACAGTAGCCATCGTTCCAATCT
>NZ_DAMDAY010000056.1:19538-24902 GCF_032093475.1 Lysinibacillus sp.
ATCGCGTACAGATGTCATTTCATCCCATCCTTTCATCTACATCTTTATTTTGCCCTCTCATAAAAAAGCTAAACCGCCTTTTTTTGAAAAATTTGAAATGACAATCTTCGGGCATATCGAAAAACTATTGCTATAATAATTGGATGGACAACAGGAATTTACGGATGAATGAGGGTTAAAAATGAAACAAGCTTTTTTTACGCGCTGTTTGTTTTTCATAACAGGCATTATCGTGCTATCTTTTGGCATCACATTAACAATTAAAGGGCAACTTTTTGGCGTCGGCTCTTGGGATGTCCTACATATTGGCTTAACAAAAACGTTGGGGTTAACAATCGGTACATGGTCCATTATTTTAGGACTTGCTATTTTAGCGTTTGATATGCTGATCACAAAAAAATTTCCATTACCAGGAACATTTATCGATATGTTTTTAGCCGGCATTTTTATTGATATTTTTAATTATTGGCTTCCTGATATTGATGGTTTTTGGATGCAACTTGTTTCTTACCTAACAGGATTAGTTTTACTAGGTTGGGGCTGTGGTATGTATATGGTGGCAAATTTAGGCATTGGGCCTCGTGATACCTTAATGCTGATGATGGTTCATAAACTTGGCTGGAGCGTTACTCGTTCTCGTACGACGATGGAAGTAACGGTCGCCATTATAGGCTTCCTTCTTGGCGGTCCGATTGGCATCGGTACAGTGTTTATGGCATTTGGACTTGGACCCATCGTACAATTTGCCCTATCATATAACGAAAAATTATTTATGAGATGGACTGGCGTTAAGAGCGCTGTCATATAAGCTTACAAGACAATGCAAAATGGCATTGTCTTTTTTTATACAGTTGCTATATACAGTTGAACTATATATAATCAAACTATATAGTTCGACTGTATATATTGAGGTGAAAATGTGAAAAAACATAAATTATTACCTTTATCCGAAACGATGCATTATATTTTACTCGCCTTACGGGAACCGTTACATGGCTATGCAATGATGCAAAAAATCGAGGAAATGAGTGCTGGTAGTGTAAGAATTGCAGCTGGTACTATGTACGGCGCTATTGAAAATTTATTGAAGTATCATTGGATTGCGCCAGTTGAAACCCAGGATACAAGGCGTAAGGTTTATCAAACAACAGAAGAGGGTCTAGACATATTAGCTGCAGAGCAACAAAGATTGCAGCGAATTTTATCTTTATATGAGGGAGCTGACAAACATGATAAAGTTTAAAGTCTTTTTTGATATTGAAAAGGAAGAGCGATGGTTAAATGAAATGTTAACCAAGGGCTGGGTATGCTCCAACATAAACTCTGCTGGTTTATATACATTTCAACAAACAGAAGATTTTGAACAAGTTATTCGAATCGATTGTCAGCAGGACCTTCGCGGAGAAAAGCAAGTTACCTATAAGCAATTACATGAGGATTTTGGATGGCGCTTATTAAAAGTGAAATCATATGATGGCACTCATTATTGGGTAAAAAGAAAAGATGGCCATGATGATTTATTTTCAGATCATGATTCCCACATTGCGAAGTATAAACGGTTAATGAAACATGCAAGCAACTGGGCCATACTCTCATTTATTTTCTTAATGATTTTTGATGCTAATGATAGTTTCTCCTCCTTGTTCAGTATAAAAAATGCTTATTTTACGCCTGGTTTATGGGAAAAAGAAGGGTTTGCTTTTCTTTTTGCATTTTTATTTGAAACACCCTTTGCCATCATGCGCTTTATCCCCCCATGGCTATTTTTAACTACTTGTGGTATTTACATCACCCTGTATTATCGTTATCGAAAATCGATACAGCAGTTTAGTCAATAAACGGCAAGGAGCCACTTACTTAGTGTAAGATGGCTCCTCTTTGCTCTATCCTCTTGGTTCATCCGTATTTTGCCCTGTTGCTTCAATCACTTCAGGTGTATCGTCGACTGTATCATCTTCCTGCACATTTTCAGCAGCTGGTGGTGTGATGGTCACCAGTGTATAGTCATCTTCATGTAAAATCTCAAAAGGAAACTGTTGACGAATATCTCCCACATAAAGGGAAGATCCAATCGCAACATTCGTGGCATCTATTTCAATAGTTTCTGGAATTTCAGTTGGCTTCACTTTAATGAGAACCTCACGATTAGGCTGAAGCAGGAAGCCTCCTTCTGCAACTCCTACAGCATCACCGATCACGGTTACTGGAATATCCACTTCTAGCTCCTGCGACATATTGATCGACTTGAAATCAACATGTTTCACATTACCTTTTAAGGCACACCGCTGCACTTCTGTTAGAACAGCATTGATGCGTTGTCCTTCCACATCGAGTTGAAATACACTTTTCGTACCATGAGCAGCTAATATTTTCGCAAAAGCTCTAGCATCTAACGTAATGGCTGTCGGCTCCATTTGAAAACCGTAAACAACACCAGGAATAGCCCCATTTAGTCGAAGCTCAGTTAAGGAAGAATGACGCCCTTTTTGACGTTTATTAGCAGTTAGAACCATATTCATCGAAGATTTCCCCTTTCATGGAAACTAGTCTCATAAAAGGTTTTGCCTTTTCCCTTATTTTTTATACCTTTGTCTATAACTAAAAACACCTCCTTGTCCTAATGATTTTTTGTAGTGTTTAAAATGAGACCTAACAAAACACAACATTTGGCATACTACTAAATGAAAAAAAGCTCCTAAGTAATACTTTTTACTTAAAAAGGATTGAATAAATGCAACTATAGAACTATAATAGATTGAAACGTAGAAATAATTAAAAAGAAGGGGGTAACATCTATGAGTCAACACTGGAAAAATTCTAAAGTCAGAAAAGGAAGCTTAAAAAATCGTATTATCGGAATATCACTTTTGCTGTTTATTTCAATCATTAGCATTAGTTCCTATTTGAATATTAAAATAGTGGAAGAAAATGTTTCAGATGCCCTATTGGAAAAGAGTATTCAACAGGTCAATGAAATTGCCCGTCAAGCGGAGAATATTCTAGATTCGACCTCTAATCCTACAGTGGAATTGCAAAATTTTGTTGAAAACAAAGTAAAACAAAATGGAATAGCCTATGCAGTTATCATCGATAAAAACGTTACGGCAATAGCTCATAGTGATCAAGAGAAAATAGGTAAAAATTATGAAGATGACCCCTACTCTGTAGATGGAGCAAAAAACGGGAAAACGATGACGAGTAGATTTTATGCGGATATGCAGAAAAATTGGACGTTCGATATAATGGTACCGATTTATCTAGATAATACGCTTTACGGTTCTATGGATGTAGGTATTTTTGAGGGCGATATTACTGAGGCAACGAATGGAATTTTAATAAAAGAATTGATGACAGTTGGTATTGGTTGTATCATCATCATCGTCCTAATGATTATTATTTTAAATAAAATGTTCAAACCTTTGCTGTTAGCAGTTGATAAATGCCATGAAATGGGAAAAGGAGAATTTACTGAGTTAATCGATCCAAAGTATGTAAGAAGAAATGACGAAATAGGCAAACTTACATATGCATTAAACGAGATGCAGAATAATTTTGTTGATTTGCTTACTGAAATCAGTCTTACTTCGAATAAGGTTACTACATCATCAGAAGAACTTAAAGATGCTACAAGTATTTCTTTAGCGTCGTCAAAGGATTTATCATCTGCAGTTGAAGACATCGCTAAGGGTGCTGTGGAACAAGCAAAAGATACTGAATTTGGGACTGCAAATATTGGCGAGCTCGGAGAATTAATCGAAAATAATCAGAATTATTTACAACAGTTGACTCTATTTGTCGATGAAGTAAGCAATGCTAAAGATGAAAGCTTACTCATATTAGAAGAGCTTGTTGCTAAAACAGAAGAAAATAATATTGCAGCAAAAGAAATTTATGCTATCGTTCTCACGACTAACGAAAGTTCTGGGAAAATTCAAAATGCAAGCCAGATGATCAGAACAATTTCAGAACAAACGAATCTACTAGCCTTAAATGCGGCTATTGAAGCATCGAGGGCCGGCGAAGCAGGAAAAGGGTTTGCTGTTGTTGCGGACGAAATACGAAAGTTGGCTGAACAATCCAATCAATTTACTAAGGAAATTGCCACAGTTATAGGAGATTTAACAGAAAAAACTGGACATGCCGTTCAAACAATGCAAGAAATGAGCAACCTTGTCACTTCGCAAGCTAAAAGTGTTGCAACTACAAATGGCAAATTTGAAGATGTGGCAGTTTCTATTGAAAAAATACAAACGGTTATTGAGGATTTATATAAAATAGGCAATAATATGGATGACAAGAAAAATGGAGTAATAGATATTCTACAACACTTATCTGCCATATCTGAAGAAAATGCAGCTGGTACAGAAGAAGCTGCCGCCTATCTACAGAATCAAACAAACTCCCTTTATGAAATTGCCCATTCCAGTGAAGAATTAGATAAGTTAGCTAATAAAATGCAGGAAAATGTCTCAAAATTTACTATTCAAACAACTACATCTCGACAATAATAACTAAGTCCAATTTCTCTTTTAAAGAAAAATTGGACTTTTTCTAACTCAGTAAAAATGTCATTTATATGAAATGTGGTATAAAAAGAGTGCTGAATACAGATTTACACTTTGTGATTAGAGAGAAAAATACACGCATACGATTGTTTTTTTACAATGTTATGCGTGTAAATTTTTCAGGATTTTCATTTCCTAATTACTACTGTACCATTGATATTTTATTTAATGTTATTGCTTTATACGTTTATTTCTAAAACCGAATACTAAACTAGCTGTTTATTCAATAATTCATGTAGGTCGTGTAATTTGTTAATTTCATAAAGTGGCTTAATTTCACTTGTGTTTTCGATATTACGGATATTAAACCAGCATGTGTCGATACCTGATTGTAAACCACCCTTTATATCGGATGTCAACGAGTCTCCAATAATCAGCGTTTTATCTTTATCAAAATCATCAATCCGTTCAAAAACGTAATCGAAAAATGCTGGCATAGGCTTTTGATAGCCTGTTTGCTCCGAAATAAAAATGTCTTTAAAATGTGGTGCTAGCTTAGCATCCACAAGCCGTTTATTCTGTGTAGCCGTGACACCATTTGACACCACATATAAATGATAGTGGTCGGCAAGCTGGGCAATCACCTCATAGGCACCTTCTACATAATGGTGGGCCTCACACAAATATTTTTGGAAAAGTGTTTCAAAGTAGGCTCCATCGACTTCTATACCAAATTCCTTTAAGGCAACAGCAAATCGCGTATTATGTAATGTATTTTTTGTTATTTCCCCACGCTCAAACGCACGCCACATGGACTCATTAATTTCTTTATATCGCGCAATCATCTCTTGAGTAACTG
>NZ_DAMDAY010000057.1:0-2461 GCF_032093475.1 Lysinibacillus sp.
ATAAACTTTATAATGAATTACATTATATTGGGAAGTTTGATACAAATTTATAATAATTTAACTTCATAGCTAGGTAATTATAGGAAGTTATGAAGAAACTATCTTCTGAAAGCTAATTAGCCGTTGAAATTTTACTACGATAAAATTTCAATGGCTTTGATTGTTTTTACACTAAGATAACTAATTTAACTTTAAGGATATAAGAGGTTAAATTACAAAAAGTCGAAAATGCAACTCCGTTTATCTTGTAGTTAAGGAAACCTACAAAAAGCGTAAAAAATTTTTTTGTTAAATAAGCCAAGTTAATGACCAATTGTTGGTAGGCCAATACTTGAGGTTGCCAAAGATATTAGTCTCGGTAGAATCAATCCTAATGAGTTTTTATTTCATATACAATCGATCCTGCAACAGGTAAAGTAGTAACATTAAATAATAGATGATTGAGCAATTAGGATGATTTCAGTGGATTTCTTCAGTAATAACGTCTACAAACACTGGTGAAATGAATGAATTGTTTTTTGTCATAAATATATTAAATCTAGTACCTTGTTTAGATATCGAGAAATCGAGTATAGACATTATTAAAAACCTTACCAGCCGGACCAATCAAACTACTGCTATAAAATATGTTCCCCATTCTTTAGAAGGGCATCATATTGTAAGAATGAAAGAAAGCATGTAAAGAAGAAAAGATAAAAGGAGTAATGTTTGTCAAAGAGGGAAGTACCACTTATTACTGCCTTAATTAAGTTGTCGCAACATATGTGAAGAAGTTGTCGTAAGCATTTTCTTTACATATGTTTTTTTATTGAAGTTGTACTGCTATAGCAGATAATCTAGTTACATGGGTATTCAATGATAGCTTCGTCCCTTCTGCAAAGATTACGAGTGAAGGTCATTACAGTATTATTACTGATTATCTCGGAACGCCTGTTGAAGCCTATGATGAAAAAGGGAATAGGGTTTGGACAGCTGAACTTGATGTTTATGGACGAGTGAAAGAAGTTACAGGTGAGAAAGACTTTATTCCATTTAGATATCAAGGTCAGTATGATGATGTAGAAATTGGATTGTATTATAACAGATTCCGATACTATGACCCAGTGCAAGGGAATTATACTCAAATTGACCCGATTGGACTTGCGGGTGGAAATCCTACGCTTTATGGGTATGTCAGTGATCCGAATACATGGATTGATATATTTGGTTTATCGAGAGCACCGAGTCAAATCCTAGCAGCTAACTTAAAAAAGGGCGGAAGTAAGACAGCTGGACATCAGGCGCATCATGTAATTCCGACAAATGTGTGGAAACAATATCAAACTTTCTTCAATGATATTGGTATGGGTGGTTTAAGAGATGAAGCTTTCAATGGTATGATGATTCCTAGTAATCCTGATACTTTAAAAGGTAGTATATTTGATTTTATCCATAATACTTCTCATAGTGCTTATAATAGTAATGTGATGAACAGAGTAGGCAATATATATGCAGAATTTGATAATAATTTAATAGATGAAAAACAGGCTAGAAAACAAATTCGTAAATTACAAATGTAACTTAAAAATCAACTTCAAACAGGGCATTTTAGTAAAGATTACGTACCATTAAGAAAATATCCAACTTGTAAACGATTGGGGTAATTTTATGAAATATTTTATGTTAGTCAATAATAATGCTGCTTCTCCCATCTATTTAGATGGGGTTTTGCACGAAAGTTTTAATGAAGACAAATATGAAGAAGGAATGAGCTATAATTGGAACCGACCATTTATTGAACAAATGGAGTTTCCTAAAGAACTATGGTTAATAACGAGAAGCAAAATTCAATTTGACTACTACGAAAATTTCTTCGGTCATATAATCTCTGAAAAATTTTTATCTTCAATGGATCAAATAAATGTATTACAGGATTATGTTATAGCTAATTTACATGTTGTGAGTACAAAAGGTAAACCAAAAGTAAAAGACTCATTTTGCTTTATTAAATGTATTAAAAGACATGCATTAGTTGATTATGATAAATCTGAGTATCTTACAAGAGAAGTTCCAAGTAATGCAAAATTAAAAGTTGATGGAAGTTTCGTTGATAAGTATATAAGGTTGGTGTTAAAAGACACTGATCTTGATTTATTTCAATTAAACGATTTAAAACTGGGAAGATACTTGTTTGGTTCAGAAAAATTTAAATCATTATGTGAAAAAGGCAATCTTAAAGGGATTCAATTTATGGAGTTAGAGTTAGTGCCTAACTATCTACAATCGATCGTATAATTAATAAAATCTTTGAACCTTGTTAATACCTCATAGAATTAAAATTAACAGTATTATCTTAGCGTTAGCTTGATTTAAAGTTATTAAACACATATGTAAAGAAATTGTCTTAAGCTCTTTCTTTACATATTTTTTTTATATAAATAGATTTTTATTGTAGAGTAAAGGGGAGAAGAATGAATTTGTT
>NZ_DAMDAY010000057.1:2471-24848 GCF_032093475.1 Lysinibacillus sp.
TTCTACACCAATTATAACGGAGAACACTATGAATAAAAATAATGCTTTAAATAGTATTTATGAAAATATATTAGGAGAACATTCTATTTTAATACAATTAAGAAATGGTGAAGGATTGAATGAAGTTAAATATAGTGAATTAATTACAGCAATGAAAATATTAATAGCTGAATATAAGAGTTTTGAAGTCGTTCCTAAAAAACTTGCATTATGTTTCGTTGATATTAGTAATTTTTTTATTTCAATGAAGAGATATATTCTTTAGATGAACAAAACAGGATTGAAGACGCCGTTCAAGAAATTGCTCAATTGGCTAATGAATTGTTTGATTGTTAAAAATATGCGAATTAAAGAGTTTTTAGCCATTTTATATTGATGGAAAAAATGTATTTGGATATTCCGAAATGGAGGTTAGCAGTGGTAGAGAGTCACGCAAGGACTAATAATAGTCTATTATACTATAAATGTGATAATATTGAATTTTTAAAAGGTTATGGACAATTATATACAGAATTTGATGATGGCGTTGCAACTAGGCAGATTAATATAATTAACAATGATATGTACTGTTCTTCATCATTACATGATTGGAATGAAGATGTTGGATTTTTATTGTATGACGGACATATCGATAGTTTAGATTTAAGCGATAGTGTACCTATTACTCAATTAGAATTTGAGAATAAATGGCAGGAAGGAATTGTAGCTAACAAATCTCAAACAAACTACTTAAAGGGCGATGCTTCTCTTCCTTTAGAAGAACATACACTCATCATTCATGTTGTCAATATTTTAGGAAAATGGGGAAAAGGTTTTGTTTTATCTTTATCAAAGCAATTCCCTTTTGCCAAAAATGAATATGTAAAATGGTCTAAGGATAAAGAAACTTTTGGGTTAGGAGAAGTTCAGTTTGTATGTGTAGACCAGCAGAGAGCAACTTTTGTTGCCAATATGCTTGCACAACATGGTGTGAGGAAAAATGATAAAGATCATACAACCTATATTGATTATGATGCACTTCGATTATGTTTAAGAAAAGTTGCGAGATTTGCATTAATAAATAGATTATCGATACAGATGCCTAAAATTGGTTCAGGTTTAGCTGGAGGAGATTGGGAAGAGATTGAAAAAATAATAAATGAGGAATTAATTTATTATAAAATTAAATGTACTGTTTTTGAATTGTGATAAATTAAATAAAAGTAGGGGTGGCATTTATGGTAGATACACAATTGAGGGAGCGTGTGTTTGACACTTTATACGGTGGGATTATCGGTGATCTAATGGGCGTACCAGTCGAATTTAAACAAAGAGGAACGTTCCGTGTGCAAGATGTGATGGGGTATGGTACTTACAATCAACCACCTGGTACTTGGTCTGATGATACTTCTCTAACACTCTGCTTGGTAGAAAACATTATTGAAAAAGGCGATACCAAAACATTGATGAACAAATTTGTGCAATACATGGAGCATGGCTATCTTACACCATTTGGCGAAATGTTTGATATTGGAATTACTACAGCGGAAGCCGTTTCCAACTATAAAAAAGGTGTTCCGCCAGCACAATGTGGTAAAACGGGCGAGTTTGATAATGGCAATGGTACACTAATGAGGATAGCTCCTTTAGTATTCGTGGTCATGCATGAGTTAGATTTTGCTAAAAGAAAAGAATTAGTTCATCAATATACAGAGATTACTCATGGTCATCCGCGTTCCATAGTAGGGTCCATCATTTACATTGAGCTATTATTAAGCTTATACCGAAACAATTCATTAGAAGTGGCCTTAAAAGAGGTATTTGACTTACTGCAAAATAATTTACAAAATGAAATGAAAGCAGAGTTAGATGCTTACACAAGGATTTTTCATGAAAACTTTTTAAATACGCCTGAAGACGAGATTAAATCAAGCGGCTATATTGTTCATTCGCTAGAAGCGGCTATTTGGTGTGTAGGTAATTCTACAACATTTAAAGAAGCGATTCTGATGGCAGTTAATTTAGGAGAAGATACGGATACCGTTGGAGCCATTACAGGTTCGATAGCGGGTATGTATAAAAAGTTGGATAAAATTCCAGAAGAATGGTTAGGCAAAATTGTCAGTAAACAAAAGGTTGATGACTTAATTTTGGCGTTTTACGAGTATTGTGAAGCACAGGTGTAAAGAGAATGTAAACGAAAGGATGTGTCAAAATGCTTCCTATACATAATGCAAATTTACCAGCTACAGAGAACGACATTCTACAAGTGGAACATAGTATGTCATGTCAACTCCCAACCGTTTATAGGCGAGTCCTACAAGAGGTGAATGGTGTATCACTGGCTAATGGGGTGTTAATTTACGGTACAGAGGAATTGATAGAAAGAAATGAGACTTGGGAAGTGGAGGAATATGCGAAAGGCTATATAGCTATTGGTGACGATGGTGGTGGAATGGTATTTTTAATGGCCATTCAGGGGAATGATTCTAGCGTTTTTGCAGTAGATAGCGGAGATATGAATCCACAACATGCCACGGTGGTCACTATGGACTTAAGTAAGTGGCTACAAAATGGCTGTCAGTAAAACAAATTAATCAGTATAAATAGTTGAAGCTTATTCCTATCTTTGGAATGGGCTTTTTTAGGTGGGTTCTATGTCTTTTCTTGGAGAAATAAAGCTAAATTATTACATATTCTATTAATTATTTGTATTTTTTAGAAAATTATGTTGAATTATTGGAGAGTGGTAGTATAATAAAATTATAGTTACAAATTTGGTTAATAATTCCTTTGTTTAAAGAGTTTTTAGCAAATTATGTAATTATAAATTAAAACTAATGAAATGAGGCGATATTTTATGATTAACATGATTCAATATTTAGAGCAAAATCCGTCGTTGGTAACATTGTTAAAAGAAAAAAAAGCTTCTTTAATTGGTGTAACAGATCTTGAACAAAAAGCAATTTTGGATTCGTTTGATGAAGATGTATGTTTAGAAAATCGTGTTTGGTATTAAAACATAAAAAAAATAAATGGTTTGGGCTTGCTATAGGTATCTATTTAATTTTAGGGATGTACCTACTTAATGTTACTTATAGCAAACCCTTTTTAAATATTGAGTTAGAAAAAATAAATAATAATTGGACAATAACGGATTCCTATTATAAAAATTGGGCAACAAAGCATCAAATTACACCTGGGGATATTGTTTTAAATGTTGATGATGTGAAAATAAATAATTTATCTTATATATCCTTTGATTCAGCCATTAGGGCAGCAAAAGAATTAACGATCCAAAAGCCTGATGGAAAAATAATCTCTATACAAATAAAAAATCTTGATATACCTCAGCAATTTTACTATTTATTGATAATACCGGCATGTTACTATGCTTTGACATTATTTATTACGGTATATTTATATTTTAAAAAAATAAATCAACACCTTACCAATTTACTAATATTATTTATTCTAAGTGTTTCTTTAGCATATGTGAGTATTGGTGCTTCAGGGCGTTTAGATAGTATAGGTATGATTATTAACCGTAGTAGTATGCTATTATGTTTAGTAATTCTGTTACTTTTTTTAGAAAATTATTTTGCGTTTTTAAAGATAAAATGGCTCTTTATAAAAAAACTAAAAGTATTTTTTTTATTTCCTGTTTTAGCGATTGCGTTTAGTGTTTTCAGTATTTTTTATCCATCAATCAACCCTATTCTATCTGAAATTGTGCTATGGGTATTTTTTCTATTATTAATATTAAATCTTGGAATATTGATTGTAGGTTATTTTAAGTATAAATTATCTCAACTAAAGATATTGTTAATGAGTATCATTATTCCATTTTTGCCCTTTCTACTTTTCTATGCATTACCCCAAATCTTATTCAATACACAATTACTCTCTGCTGATATTTGTTCATTATTTCTAATGCTTATTCCATTCAGCTTTATATTTACACAACTTACTGAGCGTATTTTTGATATGGAGTATTTCATTTCTCGATTACGTTATTATTTTAATTTTTCTTTTGCTTTTACACTATGGCTGTTATTGGGGCTGTATTGGCTTACGGATCTTTCGATTACACGCATGACGGAGATTTTCTTTTTCGCTTTTCTCTCGTTAATGGCCCTGTTTTACATGAAGGAGCGGATTGATTATCGTAAGCGGAAAATCCTTTTCTCTACGAAAGGGGACTACATTCATCGCTTGTATACTACCGTTGATAGTATAGGTCGAGTGGTCAAAATCGAAGATCTATTGGAGAAATTTGTGCAGGAGGTTGTGCTCCAGCTTGAAATGGAAAGTGTTTATGTTCTGACCTATGATTTTCAAACACATCAGGTGACGTTAACGAATAAATCGAAGGAATACACGCAACATCAAATTGATGAGGTCCTTGTCGAGCGTTTAGGGCTAGGGGATATTAAAAAAACAGATCATTTCTATATCGCCTTTATTCATCAAGATGCGAATTATAAACGAATCCTTGTTGTTGACCATAATAAATCGATTTATCTAAAGGATGAGGAGTTGTTATGGCTTGAATTGTTATTGCTCTATTTAAACAATTTTATTGAAAATACGAAAATGGTTGAGGAGCTTTTAAATCAGTTAAAGCATATGAAAGAGGCTGATAATCGACAACTACCGTGGCTCAATAAATTACTTTGGCTACGCTTCGAGGAAGAAAAATATCAACTTGCTCAGGAACTTCATGATACGATTTTACAGGAACAGCTTCATATTGCGAGAGAAATGGATGTCCTTATGCATACAAAGGAAAAAGAGGAGATCCCAGCGAGACTCATAAAGCTGCATGAACATATGGTAACTTCCTTGAATGATTTAAGGGGCTACTGTGAAAATTTAAAGCCACCACTTCTCGATACGTTAGGATTAAATGCCGCCCTTGAAAAACTGATTCAAAAAATTCATAAACGAGCAAATTTTGTGTTGGTTTATACGATTGATCGGCTTTATTTAGAGGATGAACGGTTAAACTTAATGATTTATCGCTTGTTCCAAGAATTGTTAAACAATGCTCTAAAACATTCCAATGCGAATACCGTTGAAATCTATTTATTAGGCACCGAAGAAGGTTTTGAAATTTTGTATACCGATGATGGGGTAGGCTGTAATATAGATGACATTCTACTTGCGGATTCTATGGGCATTCAAGGTATGCAAGAGAGGGTTCAGGCTTTTAATGGGAAATTCGCCTTAGATAGCAAAGTAGGTGAAGGACTAACCATTCGTATACAAGTTAGTGAAACCAATCAAACGCATCCTTATACGTATAGTACGCTGAACCGGCCAACTTATATGATACGAGGATAACCAAATGAGGTGTAAGCACATAGGTATATACTTATTTAAACCTTTTAATCTCTTCGTAGAGGCTACGAATGCGGATTAGAAGGCTTTTGTTTTTTGATATCTTTTACTCTTTGAGAGGGTTGATCAAAAATAAAATATTATCATCAAAAAAATATTGTTTTATAAGAGTAGAATAGAGAGAAAATACACTTTTTACAATTATTTCTCCAGAACAAAGGAAATTATAGCAGCAAGACCGATATAATTCATTAGAAGGATTAAGGAGGTCAATAGATTTGAATAAGAAATTATTTTTAACAGCAGCAGCCGTTCCAGTAGCACTCATTGTACCAGCTGTAGCAAATGCAGCAGAAACGGTTTCGATTAGTGGTGAAAATATTGTCAATGGAACATTAACAGTTGAGCAATTACCTAATAATGCAGTGGTCAATCTCTATCAATGGTATTACCTAGAGGACATTACGAGTGAAGATAGTTCAAATTCAGTAACAAATAAGCCGATTTCTGGCGCAACTTCGCGATCATTTAAAGTGCCAGTTGAAGCAGCTGGAAAATCAATCTTTGTAGAAGCAACTACAATTGACGGTAAAAAGTTTCAAAGTGAGCCACGTGATATAAAAGCATTAGACTTGGACATCACTATTCCAACGTTGGAGGGTCATTCCTCTTCCAGTTTTGTAGCACCTGGTGAAACGGTGAAAGTAGCTGGCGTTTCTGTTACAGATAAGGGTGGTGCCAAACTACAAAGTGACCAAATTACATATAGTTATCAATGGTTTTATAAGCTTGGCGATAATTCCTTCACAATTATTGAAGGTGCCGCTGGGAGTACATATACAATTCCAAAGGACGCCATTGAAAAAGGCATCAAGGATATTAGCGTCACTGTTAAAGCAAAAGTAGGTCTTTCTTTTGTGGAATCTAAACTTTCAAATACCATTACTGTATCGACCGTACCTACTGATACGTTAACAAATGAAATTAAAGCATTACTAATCCATGATAATAAATACAATGTATCAGATTTTGAATCATTCGAAGCCAAAATAAAGGAATTAGAAAGTAAGTATCAAGCTTTATCGGCACCAGCAAAAGCAAATGTGTCCAATTATGATGTTCTAAAGAGAGCCCTCGCTGATGTGGCACTACTCAATAAATTAGAAGAAAAAGTAGATAAATTACAGGACGTGAATGGAAAGGATCGACCTAAATATATTCAAGAGATGGAAGAGGCCTATAATAAGCTTGATCAGCTACAACGCAGCTTAGATGCGAATGAAGTCCTCTATACGAACATTAAAAATTTATTAAATGAGCCAAATGATCTGGAGGAAATTTCAGAAGTTCGACGATTAAATCAAGCTATTGTTCATTTACTATCCTACGAAAATTCTCTTGCACAATATGTACCTTCAGATAAGGATACCCTAAAAGCGTTAGTGACTAGCATTGAAGAGGATATCGCAAAGTTATCCCCAAATTATCGTGGGGCAATTCAAAATCAAGCTATTTTAACAGAAGCTAAATCAGATATTAAAAAAGTGGAGCAATTTATTAAATCCTTTGATAAATTATCGACAGACAATACACCGAATAAGCAAGTTACAGTGGCGAAGTCCATTCGATCTGCCTATGAAAAATTGACGTATAAGCAATTAAAATTAGTATCAGACAAGTATGTACAGCTTTTAGCGACAGCGGAAAGTGCTGAAGTGAGTCAAATTGCCGCATTAAATCATGATATAGAGAGCTATATTGGCGATGATATCTATCCAATCAATCCATCAGCTAGCTCATGGCAGAGTCATGTCAATAATGTCAATCGTATGATTAAAGAATATAAGAGCTTAACGAAAACATCGGCAGCTCAAATTGTTGGCTATGACAGTCTTGTTACTTTACAAAAAGATTTAAAAGCAGCTGAAAAAGTGATAAAAGATATGGACGCTTATCAAAAATTATCTCGAACAGCTGGCGTGACAGAAAGTAAACTGAATTCAAGCTATACGAGTGCTCTCAAAGCTTATAATAAGCTTACGACTTTACAACAGTCCCTTGTCTATAATGCCGATGACTTTTTACTGAATACGCCTAAGGTTTCAATTGATGACAATGGTAAAGTGCCTGCTGATAAGGCTGCTGCGGAAGCATTGAAGGCCGAAATAGCTAAATTTGCAGATGTCACTACCTTTACATTCAAACAATTAGAATCCGCAACTGATAAAGCGTCAGAAACGTATAAAAGTCTATCGTCAGGTGCAAGAAAATATGTGACGAATTATTATTTATTAACAGCAGCAAAGAAGGATATTTCAGGTGTGAAATCATTCCATAAAAAAGTCCAGACAGCTAGAGAAGAAACAGATGCTGCTAAACAAGCTAAAAAAATTGAAACAGTGCAAAAAGCGTATGCTAAATTACCTTCGAATCAACAACATTTAGCAAAAGAGCAATATGAGGCTTTATTAAATAATCAAATTATTGATGAAAATGCGCCGAATATTACACAGCTAAATCATGATATTGCAAGCATTTTAGCAAATGATCTTTATACAGTTTCCATTGATAGAATTAAAAATCTATCGACACAGTATAGTAGCCTTAGCTCAAGTGATAAAAAATTAATTACAAATTATGATATTTTAAAAGCAGCATTGGCGGATGTCAAAAAGGTAGAATCCTTTATGAAGACTTATGAGAAATCGATTAATAATAATCCAAGTACAGTCATCAAGGCATTTGAAAAGCTGACGTCTAAACAAGTGAGCCTGATTGATGCTGCGACTAGACAGTTGATTATTGATAAGCAGAAAGGGCAACAGCAAACAAATGAAAGTGCTTTGCTGTTAATTGAGTCTATCAATTCTCTAGTTGTAAAAGGTGAATATATAGCTGGGTTAGAGGAAAAAGTGAAAGAAATTCGTGCGATTTATGATCAATTAAGTGCTACTGATCAGAAGATCGTAAAAAATTATTCGAAGCTGACACAGGCGGAAGGGGATTTGAAAAAGGTAGCAGACGTTCATGCTCTATACGTTCCAGTGGATGGAGATGAGAAGGCTCGCAAAGCATGGCAAACTGCCTATGGTAAGCTTTCAAAGAAATTAGAGTTACTTTATAACAACATGTATCCAACTGAACAATAATAATTACTACAAGAAGCCCCGATGGATTTTCGGGGCTTTCTTTATAGATAAAGTCATTATTATTTGTCTAGTAAATTCAATGTTCGCTATACTATGTACTACAGAGAATGAAATTTTTTACATAAACGATTGTAGTTTCACAAAGAAGGTAGGAACAAAAGATGTATAAAATAGGTGTTGTTGGTCCCGCTAAATCGGTTGAGAGAATTATTGCGTTAGCACGGGAAATTGAACAGGATATGGAGTTTATTCCGTATATTTATGAAGTGGCGACGGAAACAAAGCATCTTGTCGAGACCTATAATCAGGATGTGGATTTCTGGCTATTTTCTGGCTACATCCCCTATAAGCTTGCCAGTCAAACGAATGTTTCCAAGGATAAATTGACTCATATTATTTTTTCCGAAGCAGCCATTTATCGGGGCTTTTTAGAGCAGTCCTATCAACAAAAAAAGTTTATTGAAAATGTCAGTATCGACATCATCCCATCGCCTTCCCAAATGGCGTCAGAGAGTCTTGCGGAAATTCAGCATAATGTCCATCACATGTATTTAAAGGAATTTGATGTGGCTGTTAATCCACAAGAGCTATTTGATTTCCACTATGATCTCTGGCAGGCGGGCAAAATCGATTTTGCGATTACTTGCTATCCTTCTGTTGATGAAGAGCTGAAAAAACGAGGTGTGCCGTCTTATTGGGTTTCACCGACCAAAACGGAAATTTACCATACCGTTCAGCTTTTTACAGAAAAAATCAAAACGTCCTATTATAAAGAGACCCAAATTGGTGCAGTTATGCTGGAAATAAAGGACTTCGATTCATTAAAAGAAAGAATGAAGCAAGGGTACCGTATACAGTATTTAGAATTGCGCATAAAGGAAAACCTGCTTCAGCTCTGTGAACAAATTGATGGCTCACTGATTGAAGAAGGGAATGGAAAGTATACTATTTTTAGTACAAGGGGAGCCATTGAAGGACAAATCCAATTTTTACAGGAAAAAATGTATCAGCTGTCCATTGAAATGGAAGCGAAGGTAACAGCAGGCATTGGTTTTGCTCAAACGGTGTTCAATGCTGAATTACATGCTCATCGAGGATTAAGACAGACGAAGGAAAATGAAGCGGTAGATATTGTTATGATTCAGGATGATGGAACAATTATTGAATCCGTAGGGAATGTAGAAGAACTTACGTATTCCTATCGAGCAGAAGACCCTTTTATTTTAGAAAAACTAAAAAAAGGTAATATTAGTGTAAAAACGTACATGAAAATTTATGCGCTTGTGCAGAAAATGCACTGGAAGCATTTTACGACAAAGGATTTAGCGACACAGCTTCAGATGAGTGAAAGAAATGCCCAACGAATCGTGGCAGATTTATGTGGAGTGGATTTAGCGAGAATTTGTGGAGAAGAATTACAGCATACTCGTGGTAGGCCGATAAAAATGTATCAGCTTGTTTAAAAATAATGAAGATGTCCCAAGCCAAAAATGGTTTGGGGCTTTTTTTGTCCTTTAAAAACTGATTTATCAAGGAATTGTGAACCTTTTAAAGAGATGAATGTTCGTTTACAAAGACGATTATCTATTAGAAATTTTCAAAAAAATATTGTTTTTTCATAGAAGTTTGATTATTATACGAATATATAACGAAAATGTCGGTATATAAAAGGGGTTTTATTTTACTAGATATTACAAGGGGGCAAAGATCATTAAGGAAAAAAAGCAGTGAAGTAGAGACTGCAATGTTAGAGAATGTTTTGAGATATGGGAGGGATATGAATGTTAACAAATGAAGTAACTAAAAAATCTAGAAATGTTATCCTTGCGCTATTATTTTTGGGCTGGTCTTTAGGAAACTTAGACCGTTACATTATGAACTATGCAGTTGTTTCAATTACAGGTGATTTGCAATTAGATGCATCCTCTACGGGTATTATTTTAAGCGCTTTCTTTTTAGGCTATGCCATTATGCAAATACCAGGTGGCTGGCTTGCTGATAAATTTGGCGCAAAACGAATCTTACTGTTGGCTGTTATTATGTGGTCTATTTTCACCGGTCTAACAGCAATTGCTTGGTCATTAACGGCTATGATTGTGATTCGCTTTTTATTTGGCATCGGAGAGGGTGGATTTCAGCCAGCGAGCTCTAAGATTATTGCGACGATTTTCCCGAAAGAAGAAAGAGGAAGAGCCATGTCCATCATGCTTACTTCTGGAGGGATTGTATCATTAATTGTGCCGCTGCTAGCTGCTTATTTATTAGGAACGATAGGTTGGCGCATGATGTTTATTATTATCGGGTCGATTGGAGCGATTATTGCCTTATTATACTGGAAGTATATTCAGCTTCCGAAGGCTGAAATAGTAGAAGAAGCTGGGACAAATCATCCTACTACAAAGGTAAATTTTAAAGAATTATTGAAAACACCACTTATGTGGAATTTGATCATTGCATATTTTTGTATTTATGCAGTGAACTGGGGATTAGTTTCTTGGATTCCTACGTATCTTCAGAAAAATCGTGGATTGGATTTAATGTCCATTGGCTGGGCACAAACAATTCCTGCTATTACAACGATTATCGGTGTGTATGGCAGCGGATTTATTATTGATAAGCTACCAAGAGGAATGGAAAAGGTACTAGGGTCCATATCCTGTGCAGTTATCGGCATATTATTGTATTTAATGTTTACGGCCAAAACAGTGACGTTATTTATTGGTTATCAAACAGTTGTTTCGATCTTTATTGCGTTCGTCATTACGTTATTACCTGTTATCGTACTGAAGAAATTACCTTCTTCAATTACAGGTTCGGCAATGGGTATCGCCAATACAGGTGGACAGTTAGCAGGTTTTGTCACACCTATGGCCATTGGCTTTATGGTAGATGCTTTTAATGGTTCGTTTGATGCGGCATTTTGGATGTTAATTGGCTTTGCGCTCATCTGTATTGTGTCCATTGTCACGCTTAATGACCAAAAAGGGACTTTATTGAAAGCATAAAAATTGGAGGGACTTTAATGAGTTTTCACGAAAAAATTTCGACATTAATTGAAGCAAAACAAGAAGCTAGTGTGGCATTAAGTGATGCTATATGGGCTGTACCAGAGCTTCATTTTCAAGAAAAAAAATCAATGCACTATATGAAAGAGGCGCTAGAAAAAGAGGGTTTTCAAACCGAAGTGGGTGTTGCTGGACTTAGTACAGCTCTGATAGGGACGTTTGGTTCTGGAAAGCCTGTCATTGCCTTTTTAGGGGAATATGACGCACTTCCTGGTTTGAGTCAAAAAGGTGGCGCTACACAACATGAACCTATTGAAAATGGAGGAAGCGGTCATGGCTGTGGGCATAATTTATTAGGAACTGGAGCCTTTGCTGCTGCTGTGGCAGTGAAAGATTATCTTGAGCAGCATAATCAATCAGCAACCATTCGATTTTACGGCTGTCCTGCCGAGGAAAATGGTTCAGGTAAAGCGTATATGGCAAAAGCTGGACTTTTTGATGATGTTGATATTGCGATTTCTTGGCATCCAGGTACATTTTCTACTGTAATGACTTGTAGCTCTCTAGCAAACTATGCTGCTACTTTTAAGTTTACTGGGAAAAGTGCACATGCAGCAGCAGCACCACATCTTGGACGAAGTGCTTTAGATGCTGTTGAGCTGATGAATGTTGGGGTAAACTACTTACGAGAACATATCATTCCAGAAGCTCGTGTGCATTACGCCATCACAAACTCTGGTGGAACTTCACCGAATGTAGTACAACCCTATGCAGAGGTAACCTATCTCGTTAGAGCCCCTAAAAAACAACAAGTACAAGAGATTTATCAGCGCGTTGAAAATATTGCAAAAGGTGCAACGCTTATGACAGGTACGTCGCTTGACATTGATTTTGAGGGTGCTGCTTCAAATCTCATTACAAATAAAACACTTTATGATGTAATGTATCAACAAATACTTGAAATTGGTATGCCAGACTATACAATAGAGGATGAGCAGTACGCACAGGCAATTTTTAATACATTTACACCTGAAGTACAAGCTTCTTCGTTAGTAGGTTTGCGTAAAGAAGATGTTAAGCGTTTACAAGGAAAAGTCATTGCGAATCACGTCCCAGACATGCTCCCTGAATTTATTATGGGTGGCTCAACAGATGTTGGAGATGTCAGCTGGAAAGTACCAACCGTACAATGTACAACCGTATGTATGGCATTAGGTACACCGTTGCATACATGGCAGGTTGTTTCACAGGGGGTTATGCCAATTGCGCATAAAGGTATGCTACAAGCGGCTAAAATCATGGCTTGTACAGCTATCGCATTACTTGATAATCCAGCATTAATTGAAGAAGCAAAAAAAGAATGGCAAGAACGTCTTGATGGAGAGACATATATATCTTTAATTCCGGAGGGAACACAGCCTCCAAAGCTATAAAAGGATAGCGATCTAGATAGAGTCTTCATAGGAGAACTATGAAGGCTCTGTTTTTGCCTCATTTTGAAAGGAGAACACATCAATGTCAACACAAGCTAATCATCATGAACATGATCAACTAGTGGCACAATGGGTGACACAATTTCGTCCTGCTGCAAAAGAGGGACAATGTGCTAGTTATATTCCAGCCTTAGCCAAAAAAGACCCGAATCAATTAGGTATTGCGATTATTGGAAATGATGGCCGCGAAATCAAAGCAGGAGATACAGCAGAATTATTTACGCTTCAAAGTGTCTCCAAAGTTATTACATTTATTTTAGCCTGTATGGATCGAGGAGTACCTTATGTGTTAGAAAGAGTAGATGTGGAACCGACAGGAGATACCTTTAACTCGATTATTCGCTTGGAAAGCCATCAGCCAGGAAAACCTTTTAATCCAATGATTAATGCAGGGGCTATTACAGTGTCCTCTTTGCTCGCGGGGAGTTCGCCACAAGAGAAGGTCACAAAGATTCTAGCATTTTTAGAACAAATCATCGGCAAGCAATTAAGTATTAATGAAGAGGTATTTCAATCGGAATGGCAAACAGCTAATCGAAATCGAGCATTAGCCTATTATTTAATGGACTCTGGTTTCCTTGATTGTCCAGTAGAGGCGGCACTTGAGGTCTACCTGAAGCAATGTGCGATTGAGGTTAATGTCTCAGATTTAGCCATGATTGGTTTAGTCATCGCCAATGACGGCTATCATCCACTTTTAAAGAAACAGCTTTTTCCTAAACAAGTGGCAAAATTAGCGAAGGCCTTGATGGTGACATGTGGTATGTACAATGCTTCAGGAAAATTTGCAGCATTTATTGGCCTACCTGCTAAAAGTGGTGTGTCAGGTGCAATCCTAACAGCCGTTCCAGGACATGCTGGCTTGCATTCACCGTTCCCCGCTGGCTGTGGTATAGGTATTTATGGACCAGCTATCGATTCAATCGGCAATAGTGTCGCTGGTGTACAATTACTCAAGCATTTAGCGACGGAATGGGACATGACAATTTTTTAACAAGTGGAAGATGGCTTCAGGGTAGTCTGAAGCCATCTTCTTTTTATTTTTTTCTTTTGATTTTATAAATAATCAATAGCGCGATAAACCAAATTGGTGTTAACAGCAGTGCTGTACGCGTAGCCTCAGAAATCAACATGACAATAAGTAAAAATGCGAAAAATGCAAGAATGACATAGTTGATAAATGGTGTTAGTGGTGCTTTAAAGTTTGATGCTTCATGTAAAGCACGATTTTTTCGTTTATAGATGATGTGAGAAATAACAATAATGCTCCATACCCATATAAAACAAATTGCACTAATCGTCGTCACAATACTAAAGGCATTCTCTGGCATCAGCTTACTTAGCAATGCACCTACTGATACAACAACAGCAGACACAACGAGTGCGTTACTTGGAACACTGTTTTTGTTCAGTTTTGCAAACGCAGGAGAAGCTTGTTTATTGTTACCAAGATTAAAGAGCATTCGACTTGTAGAGAATAAACCACTATTACCAGCTGAAGCGGCAGAAGTGAGTACAACAAAATTTATAATACCAGCAGCAATTGGAATTCCTGCTAATGTAAATACTTGGACAAAAGGACTGTTTTCGGCAGACATTTCATACCATGGATTGATACATAAAATAACAAATAATGCTCCTACATAAAAGAGTAAAATACGGAATGGAATTTTATTAATGGCAGACGGAATATTTTTTTGAGGATCTGCTGTCTCAGCAGCTGAAACCCCGACTAATTCTACACCAACGAATGCAAAAACAACCATTTGAAAGGCCATTAAAAAGCCATATAACCCATTTGGGAACACCCCACCATGTGCCCAAAGGTTTTCCACAGAAACTGGCCCAGAGCTAGTATGAAAGCCTGTCACTAACATAATAAGTCCGATAATGATAAGAGCTACAATAGTAATGACTTTAATGATGGCAAACCAAAATTCTAGCTCCCCAAAAAGCTTAACTGTTAATAAATTCAGTAGTAATAATAATACTAAGCAACCAATGGCTGGCACCCACTGTGGGATATCAAACCAATATTGTGTATAAACCCCTACAGCAATAATATCTGCCATGGCCGTCATAATCCAACAGAACCAGTATGTCCAGCCTGTTACATAGCCAGCCCAGGGTCCTATGTATTCAGATGCAAAATCCGTAAATGATGTGTAGCCCGCGTTAGATAGTAACAGTTCGCCTAATGCGCGCATGACAAAAAATAGTGCGGTACCGACAATTAAATAGGCTAAAATGATGGAAGGTCCTGCAAGGGCAATGGCTTTCCCTGAGCCTAAAAATAAACCAGTGCCAATCGTTCCACCAATGGCAATAAGCTGCACATGGCGATTTTTTAAATCACGTTTTAATTGTTGCTGTTCCACGTTAATCCCCCTCAAAGATGCGTAAAAACTATGACTGGAAAAATAAAAAAGAGACTAGTTGTGACACTAGTCTCGGAAAAACGTCAGAATAACAAATACCATTTATTCGCAAATATTTCATGAAATCTTTTAACATTCATGTGGCTTCGCTTATAAAAGCTGCTATTACTCCTCTGTCCTTTTGCCTGAGATAGTGAACCCTTCGGCGACGCATTGTGCGCTCTCTCCAGAACTGCTCCTGCTATAGTTTGATCCATAGCATTCATAGCTTATTAACTTTCTAATCAATTGTTATTGTAAGATATTATACATCCTATCAGTGCACGTAAAATAATTCAACAATAAATTTTAACTATTTTCAGAAAAATAGAAGAATGGGTTACTAAATGGGAAATCTCTGACGAAAAATAGGAATTCTAGACATAGAAGATTTAGTAAGGAGAATTGCTAAAAAAGGGGAGACACTTTTAGTGGAAGCTTGCATAGGGAGAGAAGCAAGCAGGCAAAACGGTATAGTTCGCTCCAAAGAGTGGTGAGGTCACCCCTTCTGTTGGGAAGGCACTTGAAAGTGGGGGAGCTCCGCTCTGAAGGAAGGCAATGTACTCAATATTGTCGAGAAACTACTCAAAGCCGGGGGAAGTGATCAATCTGGAGAGTGAACCGCTCAAAGGAAGAGTGAATCCGCTCCAAAAGAGTTGCAAAGTGATCATTATGTGTGAAGAACCGCTCCAAACTGCTGTCGAAGCGATCATTCTGGAGGGAGAGCCGCTCCAAAAGGGTAGCGAAGTGATCATTGTGTGTGAAGAACCGCTCATAGGAAGAGTGAACCCGCTCCAAAAGTAGCGAAAAGCGCTCAATATGATGTGAGAACCGCTCCAAAAGTGTAGCAAAGTGCTCATTGTGTGTGAAGAACCGCTCAAAATTGATATCGAAGTGATCATTCTACAGGGAGGACCGCTCACATGAAGAGTGAACCCGCTCCAAAAGGGTAGCAAAGTGCTCAATCTGTAGGAAGAGCCGCTCCAAATTGATGTCAAAGTGATCATTCATCATGCAGAGCCGCTCAACTAAGATTGCAAAGTATCAGTCTCTAGTAAGGACCAATTTACAGTGTGGTATCATTAGGGAAAATGGGCTATAGGTTACCCCTTTTTGTTGGGTTTTTTTCTGGTCCAAATGCAGGATTAAAGACTGGTTGAAACGAGAGCTAGTATTTAATGATTTGCAATAGATATAATATAGTAGAAACTCTGAATTTTTTAAAAAAGAAGTCGTCTCATAGTTCTTTGAGACGACTTTTTTTCATGAGAGTATTAATATTTTTTTGCTTTTATTTTACCAGTCCAAGTTTTAAAACCGCCTTGAAGTTGGTAAATTTGGTTGTACCCACGTTTTTTAAGAAATAATGCAGCACGTGAGCTACGGCCTGTATTTTGACAGTATAGATATACTGGTAAATCTGGGCGGATTTCTTTATAACGTTGACGAAGTGTTGTAGAAGGAACATTACGTGCACCAAGAATGTGACCTGCATCAAATTCTTTTTGTTCACGGACATCGATTAGCTGTGCTTTACGATAGCCTTCTATGAATTGCTCTTGTGTTAAGTTGGTTACGGCTTTTTTTAGTCGTAGTGCATTAATACCAATATATGCAATGATAACTACTAAAACGACACCGATTGTGATAAGTATGTCCAAGATTTTCTTACCCCTTTCTATCTTCTCTATTATTATAAAAGATGCGCTAGCGATAGTCCAATGAGTTTGATAAAATTAACTAGGTTGTGGCAAATTCGTCTATTTTGTTACAAAAGCATATCGAGCAACCGTAGAGTAATTTTTGTTAAGGTTGAACCACAGGTGGGGCCTGAGGGATCATTTTATATTTGTAGGAGATGAACATATGACAACTTGGTATTTTTTAAATTCAGGGAAATGTAGTCCTTCTTTTAATATGGCGCTAGATGAAGCATTACTTGATTGGCATAGTGAGGGGTTAATTCCACCAGTGATCCGTTTTTATGAGTGGGAACCTGCGACACTATCAATTGGTTATTTTCAACAAGCCAAAAGAGACATTAATTTAGATGCTGTTCGAGAACAAGGTTTAGGTTTTGTCCGTCGACCAACTGGTGGACGAGCTGTCCTGCATGAACATGAGCTAACATATAGCGTCATTGTTACTGAAAGTTATCCGAATATGCCAGAGTCTGTGACAGAAGCATACCGTGTATTAAGTGAGGGAATATTGCAAGGTTTCCACAACCTAGGAATGGATGCCTATTTTAGTGTTCCTGATACAGAGGAGAAAAGAGCTGACTTAAAGAGTCCGAAAAGTGCTGTTTGCTTTGATGCACCAAGCTGGTATGAACTTGTCGTTGAAGGGAAAAAAATAGCGGGAAGTGCCCAAACACGTCAAAAAGGTGTTATTTTACAGCATGGCGCCATTTTATTAGATTTAGATCAAGAGAAATTATTATCGGTATTTAATTTCTCAAGCGAGGAAGCAAAGGATCGTATGCGTAGAAAGCTGCCAGAAAAGGCAGTCGCGATTAATAGTCTTGTCAAAGAGCCAGTGACAGTTGAGCAATGTGTGACAGCTTTTCGAGATGGCTTTGCAAAATCGTTGCAAATTGATTTAAAACCATTTACACTTTCAGAGGAGCAATTAGAATATGTCCATGCATTAGAAGAAAAAAAATATGCATGTGACGAGTGGAACTTTAAAAAGTAAAAAATGGTATGGAAAAAATATTTTTTTACGTTCAATCCTAGTTATAACAAGTAGTTCTGAATCTATTTAAAAAAGCAAGAGTTGAATTAAAAAACTATATATAGTATCTTTTTTTAAGACATATACACAATATGTAGTGTTTAATAACACATGATATTGTGTATTTATTTTGTAATGAAGAAAACAAGGGAGGCAAAATGATGGTACTCACAAATCATCAACCCGATGTAAACAAACAATTTGAGCAATTAAACAAAGATATTGAACAATTTTCACAGGTTCACCCAGTAACACCTGACATGCATATCACACATAAAGGTGTATCAAGACTTGTCATGATCGATCGCTACTCGTTTAAAGACACGGAAAAGAAAACACTAAAAGCTGGTGATTTTGTTGTTTTAACGGTAAAAGCTGATCCAAAATTCCCTGCACGAGGTTTAGGGACAATTCAAAAGCTGGACATGGCTACAAAAACAGCAGATATTTTGATTGAGGAAGATTATCGTAGCGCATTAGACGATCCGCAAGAGCAGGAAACGGGTGTGATTACACGTTCAATTGACGTGCTAGAAAAGCCTCTTGAAATATTTTATGAACAAATCGCAAAACGAAATGCAACGGGCCTTGCCGCTGTTGAAAAAACACCAGAAAAACGTCAAGAATGGTTTGAAAAATTTTATGAGCAATTAGTATCCTTGAAATTCATTCCAGCTGGACGAGTGATTTATGGAGCTGGATCTGAAACTGATGTAACCTTCTTTAACTGTTACGTTATGCCATTTGTCGCTGACTCTCGTGAAGGTATCAGTGATCACCGTAAGCAAGTTATGGAGATTATGAGCCGCGGTGGTGGTGTTGGAACAAATGGTTCAACATTACGCCCACGTAACACGCTAGCACGTGGTGTAAACGGTAAATCATCTGGCTCAGTTTCTTGGTTAGATGATATTGCTAAATTGACACATCTTGTAGAGCAAGGTGGATCACGTCGTGGAGCACAAATGATTATGCTAGCAGATTGGCATCCAGATATTGTGGAATTTATTATTTCGAAAATGCAAAATCCACGTATTCTGCGTTATTTAATTGAAAATACGACAGATGAATCAATCATTCGACTAGCAAAAGAAAAATTAAACTTTAAACCTCTTTCTATGCAGGAAGAAGCGATGTATCAAGGCATCGTGAACTACAAAAATATAGAAGGCTTAGGTGGATTCGATACAGCGATTATACGTGAAGCTGAAAATAAGTTACGTGATGGTGGTACTTATACAGTTCATAATCCTGAGTTTTTAACAGGTGCGAACATTTCCGTAACATTAACAAAAGAATTTATGGAAGCCGTTGAAAATGATGCTGACTTTGAGCTTCGCTTCCCAGCTGTAGAGGAATATACAAAAGAAGAAATGAACATTTACAACACGGAATGGCATAAAGTTGGCGATGTTCGTGAATGGGAGAAAATGGGCTATAAAGTCCGCACATACCGTACAATTAAAGCAAAAGAATTATGGAATTTAATTAATGTTTGTGCAACTTACTCTGCAGAGCCAGGTATTTTCTTCATCGACAATGCAAATGACATGACAAATGCCAAAGCATATGGACAAAGTGTTGTAGCGACAAACCCATGTGGCGAACAACCACTTGCACCATATTCTGTGTGTAACTTAGCTGCTGTGAATTTAGCACAGTTTGCAAATAAAGAAAATCAATCAGTTGATTACGAAGCACTACGTGAAACAGTACGTGTAGGCGTTCGTATGCAGGATAATGTAATTGATGCAACACCTTACTTCTTAGAAGAAAACCGTGTACAAGCACTAGGCGAGCGTCGTGTAGGTTTAGGGGTAATGGGCTTAGCAGATTTACTTATTTATTGCGAGAAAGAATACGGTTCAGAAGCAGGCAATGCTTTAGTCGATGAAATCTTTAAAACCATTGCTGAAACAGCATATGAGGCGTCTACAGAGCTTGCTAAAGAACGTGGTAGCTTCCCATTCTTAGTAGGTGCTACTGACGAAGAAACAGCTCGTTTACGTAAAGCCTTTACAGAGACAGGCTATATGCAAAAAATGCCTGCTCACATTAAAGAGCAAATTTTAGCAACAGGTATTCGAAACTCACATTTATTAACTGTTGCGCCGACCGGTTCAACGGGAACAATGGTAGGTGTGGCAACAGGTCTTGAGCCTTACTTCTCCTTCACGTACTACCGTTCTGGTCGTTTAGGTAAATTCATTGAAGTGAAAGCTGAAATTGTCCAAGAATATTTAGAGCGTCATCCAGAAGTAAATGAGCAAGAGCTTCCAGAATGGTTCGTTACAGCGATGGAGCTAAAACCAGAAGCACATGCTGATGTTCAATGTATTATTCAAAAATGGATTGATTCATCTATTTCTAAAACTGTAAACGCACCAAAAGGCTATACAGTACAGCAAGTTGAAAAAGTGTACGAGCGACTATATAAAGGTGGCGCTAAAGGCGGTACGGTCTATGTTGATGGTAGCCGTGATTCACAAGTACTTACACTAAAAGCTGAAGAAAATGATATGGATCAACTTTCATTTGAAGAGGAATTAGTAGAAGAACATACAAAACGTCCGGTCGTATTAGTAGATACGATTCAAGCGTTAGAGTCAACAACTGTAATTGGCTCTGACGTAGGGAATACATGCCCTGTATGCCGTAAAGGCACAGTCGAAGAAATGGGCGGCTGTAATACATGCACAAACTGTGGCGCACAGTTAAAATGCGGTCTATAAATTAGATATAAAATCAGTTGTACCTTTTTACCCCTTTAGATAAGATAATCTAAAGGGGTATTTTTTGTTTCAAATGGAAATATTTTGTTTAGCGATTTAGGAACGAATTTTTGAATACAGAAAAGATGATTGAGGGGGTATGTAAGTAAATGGATGTTTCACAAATTGTAGAAAAAATTAATGAACTTTTTAATGTGAAAAATAAGAAAATCTATGCTAGTGAATCTGGGATTACATACAAGGCAGATAAAAAAATAAAAAAAATAGGATACTGTGTTAACCTAACCCTTGAAACAATAGAGGAAGCAAGAATTCAAGGCGTTGATATGATGTTGACACATCATGATGCTTGGGAGGAACTATATGGATTGAAAGACGCATGCATCGAAAAACTAGCGGAGTATGGTATAAGTCACTACTATAATCACTTACCGCTCGATGACTGTCATTTTGGAACAAATGATAGTTTATTAAAAAAATTGAACTTAAAAAATATGAAAAGAACCCACGAATGGGAAGGATTATATTTTGGTAGAATCGCTGAATACGATAAAGAAATTGAATTTCATGAATTCGTATCAAAAATTGAAAACGTACTTGAAGAACCCGTTAGATTTTGGCGGTTCAATGACAAAAAGGTGAAACGAGTGGGCTTAGTCTGTGGTAATGGAGCATCAACAGCTTGTCTTAAGGAAGCCGTTGAACATAAGTGTGATACATACATTACAGGTGAAAGTAATTTGTATACGATTCAATATGCTCAGTTTAAAGGAATAAATCTAATTATCGGAAGTCATACTTTCACAGAATTACCTGGAATTGAAAGTTTAGCATTGAAATTGAAGGCCAATAATAAAGATCTTGAAATAGTGAGACTTAACGAATTCCATCATGAAGCGAATATAAGATAAGGCATATTAGGAAAGAGGAAATCTTTCAGTAGGTGGCTGAGCTCATAGTGTGCTCGTGATATTAATTTTTTGCCGAACTGGTAGTAAGGAAAAAGTGTTTTCCTACCTCGGGTACTTTTAATGATTTATTCAAGGGAAAGTTTGTTTGTTGAAATAGTGATAAATGTATAAGAATAGAAAAGGGTGAAGTGAGGTATGAAAGTTCATAGAATAGATCATATAGGTATATTCGTTCATAATCTTCCTGCTGCCAAAGCATTTTTTCTTGACTTAGGTCTAGAAATACTTGGGGAAGGAAAAGTGGAAGGCGAATGGGTGAAGCGGATGGAGCAGATAATAGGGCTTCAAGACGTTCAAGAGGAAGCTGCCATATTACGCACAACAGATGACACAAATCTAGAAATAGTAATGTTGCGTACACCAGAAGGGGACACAAAAATAGAACTAGTAAAATATCACCCGCCATCAGATGAAAATGGCCAACAGCATCCTTTAGTAAATAATATAGGTAACCAGCATATAGCCTTTGCAGTTGAAGATATTGAAGCCCTAGTTACCAAATTATCAATGAAGGGGGCAGAACTTATTGGTGAAATATATAATTACGAAAAC
>NZ_DAMDAY010000058.1:0-24803 GCF_032093475.1 Lysinibacillus sp.
GTACCACCACAATCAACAATCGTCATTAATTCATCTTCTGTTTGATCAGAGGTATGCAAACAAGGGAGAGTGCGTTCAACAGTTTGCTGTAAATGTTCCTGATGCATATAAAGGTAGCCCTGACTCGTTGCAATAATGGGCTCATTTCTTGCCTTTAATAAAGTCATATCATTGACGATCACTTGTCTAGAAACATTAGCAAACTTAGCCAAGTCTGTCCCAGTTATAGGAGTTTTACTTTTTTTTAATTGTGTTAATAGTTGCAGTCGGCGTTCTTCGCCTAACATTTTTTTCATAAGAGTTCACCTCTGCTCATAGTAAAGGAATCCGCATTCCTTATGATTAAGTGTACCATGAAGCATTTCTTACTTGCTGAAATTTTTGTATCCAAATGAAACATTGAACATATGATACGTAGAGAGGAAGGGAGGAAAAAATTGCGTATTCATATTGTTCAAAAGGGAGACACATTGTGGAAGATTGCGAAAGAGTACGGCATTTCGTTTGAAGATTTGAAGCGGCTCAATGTCCATCTTGCCAACCCAGACTATATTGTTCCAGGCATGGAGATTATATTGCCTGAAAAAATAAACAAAGAGCCGCATAGAGATTCACATAAAGAAATGCCGAAAAAGGAAACACAAGTGCATAAGGAGACACCGACAAAGGAAAGCCCTAAAAAGGAGGTACAACGACCGATGCCACCGCCACCGCCGATTGTACCACCACCACCAGCTCCTATGCCAATGCCAGAACCACAAATGATTCCAATACCAATACCAATGCCAATGCCAATGCAGATGCCCCAACAACCGATGTGGGTACCGCAGCCTGTGGAAATGAATTGGCACCAACAAGTGGTAATGCCACAAGTAGAACAAACTGTTACTCCACCACCCGTACAAATACAGCCACCACCGCCGCCAGCACCTACACCGCCACCAGTAGCAAAACCAAAGCCAATGCCCGTGCCACAACCAGCACCACAGCCACCAATGCATATCATGCCACAAATGCCTGTTGTACCACATTGCTCAAGTTGTCACCAGCCGATTTATCATCATCAAATGTGGTGGCCAATGCAGATGCAGCCACAGGTAGAGCATTATGCGATGCCACAGCCACCGATGTCCTATGATATGCCAGATCATAAGGTTGGGGGGATGGAAGACTTTTTAGAATCTACGTCACCGTTTTTCCCTACTCATAATGAGCAAATGAAACCACAATTTGATATGATGCCTAATATGAATATGGGGATGCCTGATATGAATATGGGCCAATCTTGTGGTTGTGGTAGCCAACCAATGCCGATGCCAATGCCAATGCCTGACATGAATATGGGTCAATCTTGTGGCTGTGGTACAAAACCAATGCCAATGCCAGACTGTGGTTGTCATAACCAACCAATGATGATGCCTAATTGGCAAATGGATCCTTGCCAATGTCAACCGCCGTGCCCATCAGGAGCAGGACCATGGATGTCACCGCACTATTTCCCAGGCGGGATGACGCCTTATCGATGGTGAAAAAGCGTATATAGTTGAAGAGGTAAAGCCAAATATTTGGAAATATAAGTATCAATCGAATAATTATTTTGTTAAACGAGCAAAGCAAGTGGAAATTGCGGAGAAGGTGAGAGCTATTCATCGCCAGTTAGGAAGATTGGAGCCTTCTCTCATTTTACCAATAGTCCAAAGTGATGATGAGCAATTAATTGTGCAAGTCTGGCAAGAGGGAAGTCATGGCGCTAACTTTGCACATAAAAAGGATCGTAAGGAATCTCTTAAATTATTAATTGCTTTACATGATACACATAAAAAAATTGCTTGGCAGCGAGTGCCGGGCTTGCATACCTACTCACAACTTTTAAAGTGGCAAATGCGTCATATGCGTTTTAAAAGTAGAAGAAATGAGTTTCGAGCATTTCTAACAAAAGAAGAAATAGATCAAATTTTGCACTACAGCGATAAATCGCTACAATTGATTGCGCTAGAGGATGTACCAGAAAAAGACATCACACTCTTACATGGGGATGTTGTCCATCATAATTTTTTATGGTGCTCTGATGGACAATTGCGTTTAATTGATTTTGATTTAGCACATCTTGGAGAAGCGGATGATGAATATATTTTATGGTTGCATCGGGTATTACCAGCTGTTGATTATGACCTTGCAAAGGTTTTTGCTGAATTACCGGAGCTGAAGCGATTGGATAAAAGAAAGCTCCATCGTTTGAAATATCCGAATGAATTATTACGTGAATGGCTTTTTGCAGTGGATTTACCATTAGAGCAACAGCTAGTATTTTTAGATTATTTAGTGCCATTTACAAAACGAGCCCTCACCTATTGGCCAAAACTGTGGTACGATATTGATAGATTTGTCAAGAAATGACCGTCATTTGGCGGTCATTTTTGTCTGAGAGCAACGCTTTTCATACTACTTTTTGTCGAGCATTCGTTCGCTATATGCTATAATCGAAGACGATGATTGTGAGGGATTATGGATGTATGATTATTTAAAAGGACAAATTACTCGTATTACACCAGAATATATTGTACTTGAACAACAGGGTATTGGCTGGCAACTTAATACCCCTAACCCGTTTGCGTTTCGAGCATCTGCTCTTGAACAACAGATATACGTTCATTTGCATGTTCGAGAAGATGCACAGGTTTTATATGGTTTCCCTAATCTAGATCAACGAGAACTGTTTAGAAAGCTAATTTTAGTATCTGGTATAGGACCAAAGGGGGCTCTAGCTATTCTAGCTACAGGCAACCCGCAACAGGTTATTAGTGCGATTGAACTGGAAGACGAGGCGTTTTTAGTAAAGTTCCCTGGAGTAGGGAAGAAAACAGCTCGTCAAATGATACTAGATTTAAAAGGTAAGCTAGGCTCTCTATTAGATACAATAGAGTTACCTAGTACAGAAGATGAGCTACCGTTATTTGGTGTCAATCCTTATAAACATGAACTAGAAGAAGCCATACTTGCCTTAATGGCACTTGGTTATTCTGAAAAGGAGCTCGAAAAAATTCGACCACAGCTTGAGGATAATGACAAGCTTGAGACGACAGATGCCTTTATGAAACAAGCACTGCAACTACTGTTAAAATTAAAATAAGAAAAGGAGGGAAGGTACATGTCTGAACGTATGATGGCAAGTGAGGCAGGAAGCTATGATGAGCAATTTGAATTATCTTTACGCCCACAAAGACTAGCACAGTATATCGGGCAGCATAAAGTAAAGGAAAATTTACAAATATTCATTGAAGCAGCAAAGCTTCGCCAAGAAAGTTTAGATCATGTGCTGTTATATGGGCCTCCAGGACTCGGGAAAACGACATTAGCAGCTGTTATCGCGAATGAGATGAATGTCAATGTCCGTATGACAAGTGGACCAGCGATTGAGCGTCCAGGAGATTTAGCAGCTATTTTAAGTTCACTAGAGCCTGGGGACGTTTTATTTATTGATGAAATTCATCGACTCCCCCGTGCCATTGAAGAAGTGTTATATCCAGCAATGGAGGACTTCTGTTTAGATATTGTGGTTGGGAAAGGTCCAGAAGCACGTTCAGTTCGACTTGATTTACCTCCCTTTACCCTTGTAGGTGCTACAACAAGAGCTGGCGCCTTATCTGCCCCTCTAAGAGACCGTTTTGGAGTTTTACTACGATTAGAATATTACGATGATCGTTCTCTTGCAGAAATTGTAGTGCGCAGTGCTCATTTATTTGAAGTGGAAATTGAGCAAGTAGCGGCAATGGAAATGGCGAGGCGTTCACGTGGAACCCCCCGAATAGCCAATCGTCTATTGAAACGAGTGCGAGATTATGCACAAGTGCTTGGAGATGGTATGATAACAGAGGGACTTGCACAGCAAGCGCTAGAACTGTTACAAGTCGATCCTAGGGGTCTTGATCATATTGATCATAAACTTGTCACGAACATGATTGAGCGCTTCCGAGGAGGTCCAGTGGGCTTAGATACACTTGCTGCATCAATTGGTGAGGAAAGGGTTACGATAGAGGATGTATATGAGCCCTATTTGATGCAAATTGGCCTAATTCAGCGTACACCACGTGGAAGAGTAGCCACACATTTAGCTTACGAACATTTTGGATATGAATATCCCCAACAAACATAATAGAAGGAAGTTTTTTTCATGCGTGTAGAAGATTTTGATTTTGAATTACCAGAGGAGCTCATTGCCCAAACACCATTAGCCGATCGTACAGCAAGTCGATTAATGGTCGTAACACCTGGTTCCAATAAAGTAGAGCACCACCATTTTGCTCATATTTTAGATGAGCTACATGCAGGAGACTGTCTTGTATTAAATGATACAAGAGTCTTACCTGCTCGCTTAATGGGCGTCAAAGAAGAAACAGGTGCACATATAGAAGTATTGCTATTGAAGCAATTAGCTGGTACAGATGAGTGGGAAACACTTGTAAAACCAGCGAAGCGTGTAAAGGTAGGGACAACTATCACATTTGGAGATGGTTTATTGTCAGCGACTTGTACGGGTGAGCTTGAACATGGCGGACGTACATTTGAATTTCATTACGATGGAATCTTTTATGAAATATTAGAACAGCTTGGTGAGATGCCGTTGCCTCCATATATTCGTGAAAAACTAGGGGACAAGGATCGTTACCAAACAGTTTATGCCAAAGAACGTGGCTCAGCTGCAGCGCCTACAGCAGGACTGCATTGGACAGAGCAATTATTAGAGCAAGTGAAAGCTAAAGGTGTAGAAGTAGTCTTTATCACATTACATGTAGGACTTGGTACTTTCCGTCCAGTGAGTGTAGATTCAATTGAAAACCATGAAATGCATGCTGAATTTTATAGTGTTACCGAACAAGCAGCAGACACAATTAATCGTGTAAAGCGTAACGGTGGTAAGGTAATAGCTGTTGGGACAACCTCTACACGAACATTAGAAACGATTGGCTCTAAATACGATGGCGAAGTGCGGGCTGAACAGGGTTGGACATCAATTTTCATTTATCCGGGCTACAACTTCACGGTGGTAGATGGGTTAATTACCAATTTCCATTTACCAAAATCAACGCTTGTCATGCTTGTTAGTACACTAGCCACACGCGAAACCATTTTAAGCGCCTATCAACAAGCTGTAGAGGAAAAATATCGCTTCTTCAGTTTTGGGGATGCGATGTTTATACGTCCGAAAAAATAATCGGGGATTAAATCGAAGTACTGTTTTTACTTCAGATAAGAGAGGATTTTTTATTTTATGACACAACCAGCAATTCGATATGAATTACTTCATACTTGTAAACAAACAGGAGCTCGTCTTGGTATCGTGCATACACCACATGGCTCCTTTGAAACACCAGCATTTATGCCTGTAGGGACACAAGCAACAGTTAAAACAATGTCCCCAGAAGAATTAAAAGAAATGAATGCAGGGATCATTTTGTCCAATACGTACCATTTATGGCTACGACCAGGTAATGATATTGTCAAGGAAGCAGGGGGACTTCATAAATTTATGAACTGGGATCGTCCAATTCTAACGGATTCAGGTGGTTTCCAAGTGTTCTCACTAAGCCAATTCCGTAAAATTGAAGAGGAAGGCGTTCATTTCCGTAACCATCTAAATGGAGATAAATTATTTTTAAGTCCAGAAAAAGCAATGGAAATTCAAAATGATTTAGGCTCTGACATTATGATGGCTTTCGATGAATGTCCACCATATCCTGCAACACATGAATACATGTTGCAATCAGTCGATCGTACAACTCGTTGGGCAAAACGCTGTAAAGAAGCACATAAGCGTCCAGAAGACCAAGGTTTATTTGGTATCATTCAAGGCGGGGAGTACGAGGATTTACGCCGCCGTTCGGCAGAAGCCTTAGTAGAATTAGACTTCCCAGGTTACGCAATTGGTGGTTTATCTGTTGGTGAGCCGAAAGATGTGATGAACAGAGTTTTAGAATTCACAACACCAATGATGCCTGAAAATAAACCACGTTATTTAATGGGGGTTGGCTCACCAGACTCTTTAATTGATGGAGCTATTCGTGGAATTGATATGTTTGACTGTGTACTGCCAACACGTATTGCACGTAATGGTACACTAATGACCTCTGAGGGACGTCTAGTAGTGAAAAATGCCAAATATGCACGTGACTTTGGCCCAATAGATCCAAACTGTGATTGCTATACATGTAAAAATTATTCTCGTGCCTACATTCGCCACCTTATTCGCACAGAAGAAACGTTTGGAATTCGTTTAACAACTTATCATAATTTACATTTCCTATTAAAATTGATGGAACAAGTACGTGAGGCAATTCGTCAAGACCGTCTTGGTGATTTCCGTGAGGAATTCTTTGAAAAATATGGCTTTAATGGCCCAAATGCGAAAAACTTTTAAGTAATTCGCTTTGGCGTAATAACGTCAACTAAGAGCTATAGTTAGGAAAAGTTATTCAAAACTTTGTAAAAAGTGAATATTTCTAGCAAAATATTGTCAATCATAGAAAAAATATTAGTAATTGAGAAAATTTTTGGGCATGTCCATCGCTTTTTGCAGGTGGAATAGTCTATACTAAAAAAGTGAGATTTAGAAAGGGGGCAAGATGTAGTATGGATCAATTAATAGGATTAGCACCAATATTATTAATGTTCGTTGCAATGTGGTTTATCTTAATCCGTCCAGCTAAAAAAAGACAGCAGCAAACTCAAAATATGCAAAATAGTTTGCAACGTGGAGATAAAGTCATTACAATTGGTGGTCTACATGGTGTCATCGATGCAATTGAGGACACTGCAGTGACATTAAAAATTGCTGACAATGTACGTGTGAAATTTGACCGTCAGGCAATTGGACGAGTTGTCAATGAAAATCAATGACAATAAGTAATTAAAGAAAAAGGCTTACAATAGGCAATAGCTATGTTGTAAGCCTTTTCTTATAATTGGAAAGCAGAAGGGACGCCGAACCTTCCTGCTTTCTTCGTATTATTTCATTGCGTAGTTAATTTATGAATTAACTCAGGACCTGTATCATGTCCATTTACAGTTATTCTACTTAGCGTAAATAAATCATCTCCCATTCTGACACTTTTATTTTGAATCACAAAGCCCATTTTAAAACCAGCCTCCTTTACTATTTGAATGGTAGCTGGAGATTGATTACCGTACGGATAGCTAATAGCGATAGGCTCATAGCCTAATTTTTCTTTAATTATTTGTCTTGAGTAAAGTAAATCATGACGAACTCTTTCTTCGAATTGTTGCTGACTTTCTAGTTGTCCATTTATATAGCTTGGACCGTAAATTGCCCCATATACTCTTCCATTTTTTGAAGTTAATTTATAATGAGAGTCCCATGTATGGCTTTGAATGGTTATATAATCTTGCATTTCATTTAATTGATCCCAATTCATCTTGGCAATTTCCTTTGGGTAGTCATTCTTTGTATGAACAATCCGGCTTGCAATCACAAAGATTTCTGCATGCATGTCATACTTTTTCAAAATAGGATAGGCTTTTTCGTAATTGCTGAGATAGCCATCATCGAATGTAATCAATATAGGCTTTTCAGGTAGTTTTATGTGATTATTGAAGTAATCGTACAATTCTTGCACTGAAATAGCATGATAACCCTCTGCTTTAAGTGCTTTTATTTGATTTTCAAAATTATTGGGTGAAATAACTGTATTGTTGTTTATATTCTCCGCTAAATGGTGGTACATAAGAACGGGTATTTTCTGTTCTTGGTATCCATGGATGGGAAAAGGATAAGTGAACAGAACTATATAAACAAAAACGACAACAATTATTTTCCTTGTCATGTTCTCACCTTGTTTGTTTTAAGTATTTGGCTCTTTATATTGTTTACCTTCTTTTAAGGACTATTCGTTGCAAATCACTTTTTTCAGTGACATCGGACTATAAACCTGTATAAAAAACAATGAGTAAGGTCACCTTGATAGTATGGGGGTGTTTCTATGGAAGAGTATTTCCATATTATTTTTAGAACTTGTTTTTTATATGTGTTTATCATCATTGTTTTTCGATTAATGGGCAAACGAGAAGTAGGAGAATTATCAGTCATTGATTTGGTTGTCTTTGTTTTAATTGCAGAGGTGGCTGCTTTTGCGCTAGATGATTATAAAAATCCTCTTTTTAATGCCATTCTACCTATTATCATCTTGCTTTTTATTCAAATATTAAGTGCCTTTTTATCGTTAAAGTTCAAGAGAATTCGTGACTTAGTCGATGGTGATCCAGCTTTATTAATAAAGGACGGTGTTATTTTAGAGAGTGAAATGCGAAAACACCGCTATAATTTAGATGATTTATGTCAGCAATTACGAGAAAATGGAATTGCCTCTGTGACAGATGTTGCATTTGCGTATTTAGAGCCTTCAGGCAATCTTTCGGTCTACAAAAAAGATGAAAAATCATTCGTGTATCCACTGATAATTGACGGTGATATTCAGGAAAGACATTTATTCACTATGCATAAAGATGTTGAATGGTTAATGGGTGAGCTAGCTAAAAATAATATTACAGATAGTGAAACTGTATTTTTTTGTATTTGGGAAGACAATAAGTTGCACATCCAATTAAAAGAAACTTAAACTTTTTTTGCTAATTTTCGGATGTAGCGGAAATCTGTTATCCGTAGCTGGTTGCTCACTAATAAAAAAGTAAAAAGTAAAAATAATGTAACACAGCTACTCAAAATAAATGGTAAGGACAATATTGGGATAAGGAAATACTGTGCTACGCATACGGCAATAAAGCAACTATATGGTACGATGAACATCCTAAAGCCAGCACGTAAATTTTTTCTTTGTCTAACAGTTGCGATGTGCAAGAAGGATGTTAATAAAACACCAAAGCCAATTGCTACAACGGCGCCTTTTTCCTGTATACCAGGTTGTGAGGCAAGTACAAACATTACAAATAGTTTACCCAGTCCACCATAGATGGAGTTCATCATAGCCGCTCGAGCTTCTCCAATCGCCTGCAAAATGGAATGCAGTGGGCTTTGGATATAATAAAAATAAAAAATAGGTGCTAAAATTTTTACGTACCCACGATTTTCTTCTAAATGGAAGAGCTTCATAGCCAATTCATCACCATGGACAAAGAAATACGTAGCTGCAAAGCAGCCTACTAAGGAAGATAATCTTAGTGAGACCGAAATTCGCTCCTGTAGTAGTGGTATATGTTGACGAGCAACAGCATCACTAACAGCAGGAATGAGGACAATCGATAATGCTGTTGACACAAACGCAGGGAATAGCAGTAATGGCACCAAAACACCTGAGATGACACCGTAAAGAATTGTGGCTGCAGATGCTGTTAGGCCGGCCACAGTTAAAGCTTTTAAAAAGATAATCGGTTCCAAAAACCAAGTGAACGATCCAAACAGCTTACTGCCTGCGGAGGGTAGCGCTATCCGAAGCATTGGAGACGCAGGATACCCTTCGATTTTAGTTTTACGTGTTAATAATCTCTTTTTGGAGACGATATAATGCAGCCATAAATAAAGGAAGGCTACAACTTCCGCAAGAAGAGTAATCCCCATTGCTGCCGCAGCTGTCACAGCAGCATTATTAAAGTTGGCCACATAAGGAAGCATTAGTGTAATAAAGCTAATACGCACAACTTGCTCAATCATTTGTGCCCAAGCTGTTGGGGTAATTTTAGCTACACCTTGTAAATAAGCACGTAATAAACCAGATCCAACTGATACAGGTACTGCAAAGAGAGCAATCCATAGCGTAAATGTTGTCTGTTCATTATGTAATAGCGTCGTCGAAATATATGGTATTGTGAGTGCAACGAGTGGCATAAATACAATCATGCCAATAAATGACCAAAGAATGGCAGTACGCATGACACCAAATATGCTTTCACGTTTATTTTTTGCTAGTAATTCTGCTACGATTTTAGCAACTGCAATAGGTAGTCCAAGTTGAATGAGTGAGATGAAGAAAATAAATGCAGGATAGACGGTCATATAAATGCCGACTGCCTCTTCACCAGCAATACGCATAAATTGCATTCTATAAAAGAAGCCAAAAAGTTTAGATAAAAAAATGACAAACATTAAAAATAATGTACCCCGTACAAAAGAACTCATGCCATCCGTCCCTTCTCAAGCCGCAAAAATTCATTTACACTATTTGTATGCAAGCATGTCTTACGTTACGACTTTGATTGGAGATGATTCAAAATGAGTATGCAGTATGAGCAGCTATTTGAAAAAATTCGTCCGGCAATTGATAGTAAGATAGCAGAGTTTAAGTATTATCAATATGATGCCATTACAGCGGAAGAACTTTGGCGTTACTGTGTTGAAAAAAAATGGCGTAAAAAGAAGGTTGAACAGCTACGGTTACATGAAGTTATTTCTACTATTTTTGCGGTATCACCATCTGATATTGTCTCATTTAATCAAGTAGAGTTTTTACAAAGTAATAATTGGTTTGAAGAAGTCAATAATGAAGAATTGCAATTACTGCTTGGTCCAGTCAAAACGTAATCAATGGTGTGTCAAATTTTACAACAATTCATAGAATCCTTAATGTGTTGAATTGACACCAAGCGCAACCTGTTTCATAATAAGTGTGTTGCGCTTTTTTTATTTTGAATAAGTTCTTACTTACATAAGTCTTTTTTAGCTTTACTTAAGCTTGGAGGCTAGTACCTAATAATACAAAGAAAAACTTGCGCGTTATGAACGATTGAAATAAGTATGCAACCTTTTTGAAGCAAGGTAACACAATTCTAGATGAAAAGGAGGATTAAACGTTTCAAAAGGTTTGCAAGTTACTTGTTTGGCGTGTAAGGACAGCCCTTACACCAATTCGAGGAGGATTTATTGATGAAACTAAAAAGTCGTATAGTTGCATTCCTACTGATTATCGTGCTATTGGCAGCAGGTATTAGTACGACTGTAAACGGCGTCTTAAAGGACATTAAGCTTGGTCTTGATTTACAGGGCGGGTTTGAGGTGCTTTATGAGGTGAATGAATTAAAAGAAGGACAAAAAATCACACCGGAAATTGTAACAGCTACGGCAACAGCTCTAGGCAACCGTGTCAATGCGATTGGGGTAAGTGAACCAAGCATTCAGGTTGAGGGAGAAAATCGTATTCGTGTGCAGTTAGCAGGTGTTGAGGACCAAGAGTCTGCACGTAAGTTATTGTCTACGTCTGCGAATTTAACATTCCGCGATGTGGATGACAATTTATTATTAGATGGAGATGATTTAAAGGAAAATGGAGCAAGTGCTTCCTTTGACCAACAAAATCGTCCAATTGTATCGCTTAAATTAAAAGATGCGAAAAAATTTGCTGATATCACAAGTAAAATTGCGGCGAAACCTGCAGGCCAAAATTTACTGGTTGTATGGTTAGACTTTGAAGAGGGTGTTGACTCCTATAAAGCTGAGTCACAAAAAGCGAAGCCTCGCTATGCATCGGCTGCAACAGTTAATCAAACATTAAATACAACAGACGTTATGATTAGCGGTAACTTCTCTGTTGATGAAACAAAAAATTTAGCAGGTATTTTAAATGCAGGGGCATTACCTGTGAAGCTTGATGAAATTTATTCAACATCTGTTGGTGCACAATTCGGTGATGAAGCACTGAAAAGTACTATTTTAGCAGGTATTATCGGGGTAGTAATCATCTTCTTGTTCATGTTATTCTACTATCGTTTACCTGGCTTTATTTCCATCATCACATTAGCTATTTTCACATTCCTAGTATTGGTGGTATTTGATTGGATTAATGCAGTATTAACGCTGCCAGGTATTGCGGCCATTGTCCTAGGGATCGGGATGGCAGTAGACGCTAATATTTTAGCGGCAGAACGTATTCGGGAAGAGCTGCGTGTAGGTTATTCTGTGAAACAAGCCTTCCAGCTTGGTTCTAAACAATCATTATCGGCCATTGTCGATGCACAGTTGACTACATTATTAGCAGCAGGTGTTCTTTTCTATTTCGGGACAAGCTCTGTAAAAGGATTTGCAACAACATTAATCATTAGTATCTTGTTAAGCTTCTTAACAGCGGTATGGGGCTCACGTGTCCTATTAGGTCTACTTGTTAACAGTGGCTATTTCAACAGTTCAGCATGGTTTGGAATTGCGAAGTCCAAACAGCATAGTCTGGATGAAAACATTGGTACATTAGATTTATCAACGAAATTTGATCGCTTTGACTTTGTTCACAACCGTAAGAAATTCTATACATTCTCTTTAGCTATTTTAGTGGCAGGTCTAGTCGTTCTGGGTATTTTCCGTCTAAACCTAGGTATCGATTTCTCGAGCGGTACACGTGTTCAAATTGAGGCAGAACAATCGTTGACAAAAGAGGAAGTTGAAAAATATGTAGATAGTATCGGTTTTCCTTCTGACGATATTGTTCTTTCAGGAGAAAAGAGCAATTCTGCAGTTGTACGATATAAAACTGATTTATCACAAGCGGATATTTTGAAATTCCAAAAAGAAACAACGGAGAAATATGGCCATAAACCAACTGTAAGTACTGTTTCACCTACAGTAGGTAAGGAACTTGTGAAAAATGCCATTAAAGCATTAGCCCTTGCAGCAATAGGGATCATTATTTATGTGGCAATTCGCTTTGAATGGCGCATGGGTATTGGCGCAATTGTGTCACTACTGCATGACGTATTCCTCATCGTTGCTGTCTTTAGCTTCATGCGTTTAGAAGTGGATATAACGTTCATTGCGGCTGTGTTAACGATTGTTGGTTACTCCATTAATGATACGATCGTTACCTTTGACCGTATGCGTGAAAACTTAGATCAATATGACACGATTACTGACCGTGAAGTATTGGCGAATATTGTGAATAAATCGCTCCGTCAAACAATGGGACGTTCTGTTAATACTGTGTTAACAGTTATTATCGTCGTTGTGTCCCTATTAATTTTTGGTGCACCATCTATTCAAAACTTCTCTATCGCATTATTAATCGGTTTAATTACAGGTATGTATTCATCAATCTGTATTGCAGCTCAAATTTGGTATTCATTAAAAATTCGTGAAATGAAAAAATCAGATGGACAGCTACACAAAAAAGAGAAAAAACAATGGGGTACAGACGAACCTGTTGTATAAGTAGTGAGCAGGGAATAGAAAACAATTTAGTTTCTATTCTCTGCTTTTTCTATGCAAAAAAATCTGCTACCTTTTTAAAAGGTAGCAGATTTTCGTATATGTTTATAATTTAAATTGTTGAAGTAATTCTTGGAGCTGTTGCGCATTTTGGCTTAATTCCTCCGCAACAGCATTTACTTGCTGCATTGTTGCAACCTGCTCGTCTACAGATTCTGCAATCAATTGTGAATTGCTTGCTGACAGATTCGAGACATTGGCTATTTCCGTGACAGACGCCGAGACCTGCTCGGCACTTGCTGAAATTTCTTCTGATGTAGCAGAAATTTCTTCAATTTGCTCGGTAAAGGCTGCAACGGCTGAAGTAATAGAGTAAAATGCATCTCCAGCCTCATGAATTTTAACTACGCCATCCTTTACAGATGCTAAGCCGTTATCAACCGCAGCTGCAACATTGCGTGTATCTGTCAGAATTTCTTTTGTAATAGCAACGATTTGATTGGCAGATTGATTCGATTCCTCAGCCAGTTTACGCACTTCATCAGCTACCACTGCAAACCCTTTACCATGCTCACCAGCTCTTGCAGCTTCAATAGCAGCATTGAGTGCTAGTAAATTGGTTTGTTCTGATATGGCTGTGATGACTGTTGTAATTTGACCGATTTCTTCAGATTGCTTACTTAATTTTTGAGTTAATTGAGCAATCTCTG
This sequence comes from Lysinibacillus sp., assembly GCF_032093475.1. Lineage (NCBI taxonomy): Bacteria > Bacillati > Bacillota > Bacilli > Caryophanales > Bacillaceae > Lysinibacillus > Lysinibacillus sp. The sequence goes on from NZ_DAMDAY010000058.1 coordinate 13,864, forward strand.
TAGTAGCCTCTGAAATCCTATCCATTTGGTCTTTCGCTGTTGAAATAGTTGCTCCACCTGTATGGGCAAGTTTCGTCATACTTTCTGCATTTTGATGGAGGCTGTGCGTTGCTTCCGCAATGCGTTGGACACCAGCGGCCGTTTCATCCATAGCCACTGCACTTTGCTGTGAAGCACTAGCAGATGAATTGATATGTGTTGCGTTTTCTTGAATTCTTTGGGCAATATCATCCGATGTTGCCGTCACTTCCTCTGTACTAGCTGAAAGCTCTTCAGAGACAGCTGATAGATGGGATGCACTATCTTGAATGTTTGTCATCAATCCAGCGAGATTTTGTTTTAATGAATTGACTGCATTTGCAAGTGTGCCAATCTCATCCTTTGTTTGATGGTTAAGCTCAGCAATCGTTAAATCTCCTTGCGCTAATGTATCTGCTGCATTTATGACCTTCCGAAGTGGCATAACAATGCTATTTTTAATAAAGTACATAAAATATAAACCGATTACTACACTAGCAATGAGGAGGCTAATGGCAATAATTATTGCGCTAGAAACGGTTTGATTAACATCACGATCAACCTTTTGAAGCTGTTGATCATGATATTCTAATAAGTCTTTCGTTAGCTTAAAAATTTCCTTATTGTATTTTGTAACATCGACATTTATGTATGTAAGTGCCAAATTCGTTTTACCGTTATTAAACGCTTGCTGTGCTTTTGCTGAATTTGCTAATAATTCATTTTGCAATTCTGTGATTTGCTGCATAATGTTTTTCGTATAATCAGAGCGAACAATGGTAGATAGTTCTTTAACGGTTTCAGGTAATAGCTTTTCATAGCGCTCTAAGTTGGCTTTAGCAGTTTCATCCTTATTATTTAAAATATAAGACCGTAAAAACAATCCTTGAGATGCAAGTTCTTGCTGTATTTTCTCGGTTAATTGAATTTGAACAATACGATGATTCAAGACTTCTTCTAAATCATTTTGTGTTGTTTTAAATTGAAGAAATGATAGGATGCTTGAAATGAAAAGTAAACATGTTAAAGAAATAAAGCCTAGATTTAGTTTTTTGCGAACGGTCATATACGTTCCTACTTTCTTTAATTATATGGAAAAAATAATGTTCTGAAATTACTATAACTTGATATATTTACATGGTCAATACTAAGAAAATATTCAATAGTAGGAAATCAACTTCCCTATTAAAGGGTATTTAAAAGGAGAATATACCCACTATAAAGGTCTACTCAAAAAGCATGTATCACCACTTTTTCTTCAGAATTTATTGACAATTATATTGCTTTGGCATAGAATTAAGGCTAACTTTTTGTTCGGATCAGGTAGAAGGCTTCGGGAGCGAGGTCAGCCTAAGAACAGATGAGCTGAGTTTAGATGAGAATAGCTGAGAAATTGTTGAATAAGAGTAGTAACATAAGTCCTGTAATGTAGAGAGTCAGTGGTTGGTGTAAACTGATTTACAGCTTATGTGAATGGACTTATGAGAGTCGCTAATAAACAGCGAACGTGATTCCCCACGTTATAGGGGTGCTTTTCCATATGTAAAACAGAGCGGAAAGCACAAAGGTGAGAGCAAATGCTCTAATATGAGGTGGCAACGCGGTCATGATCGTCCTCTGCAATTAGGATTAATCCTTTTTGCAGAGGGCTTTTTTATTTGATTCAGCATTCGACTAAACAGTGAAAAAGAATCTTTAAAAAGGAGTTTAATAGCTATGCAAACAATGAGTTCTAGGACAAAAATGAAAACCATTAATGGCGATTCTTTAACACCTATTTTGATTTTTAGACGGTTACAGGGTACACATAAATTTTTGCTGGAGAGCTCCTCCCAGCATAAGGGAGCAGGAAGATTTTCATTTATTGGAGCGAATCCAAGAAAGACTTATAAAGGAATGGGCCAAGAAATTCAGGAGATTTCCCATGGAACTGGAAAAACATATGTGCATAAAGGAAACCTCTTTGTCCTACTTAAACGACTAATGCCACGCATTACCAATACGACACAATTTCCATTCTCTGGAGGGGCTGTTGGTTTTATAGGTCATAGTGGAACAAAGGTGTTCAACGACAATCAAGTAGAAATGCTTGAGGCCCATTTTCATGTGTATGAAACAATTATTGTGTTTGATCATCTAACCGATGAAGTGACATTAATTCATACAAATATTGATGCGGAAAAACAACAACCTAGTTTGGAAGAATTGGCACAACAATTGTTAAACGGACATGTAAGTGATGAAGCAACTTCTCGGTATCATGGACTCGATAGGATGTCCTATGTACAATTCGCAAAAGATTTACAGACAATACAAGAAAGTTTAACTAATGATATCTCACGGGTTGTACTGCCCAAGCAATATGTAGCAAACTTTCAGGGGCATGCGTTTACCTTATACCGACAGCTACGTAAAATGAAGCCAGCAGCCTATATGTATTATATAGAATTTGATGATTATGTTGTATTAGGAACTTCCCCTGAAAGTCTGATACGTGTCAAAGGAGATAAAGTCATTGCAACACCTATGGAGGGGACATATCCACGAAGGGAGACAAAAAGTGAAGACCTAGAAAATGAGCGCAAATTATACGATCATTCGGCCATTAGAAAATCACATGCGCTTCTTGTTCGTACAGTTCAACAAGATTTACAGTCTGTTTGCTTCAGAGACTCTGTTCAAATTATTGATGCCATGCGTATTGAGGAATCGAAACAGGCATTGCATATGACATCAACGGTGGAGGGGCAGCTTTTACCTATGCTTCATGCACTTGACGTATTAGCAGCAACATTGCCAACATTTTCAACTGTGGGATTTCCAAATGAACAGATGGCACGATCTATTAAAAGAAGGTCCAATTTTGGTGGAGCTCTAGGCTTTATTGGATTTAATGGACATTTAGATTTTGCCTTAACAGGACAGTCCATTGTAGTTGATCATGAATCCATGAATATGCAAACGACCATCACCGTGACGAAATATACAGACGTGCAGAAAGTATTAGATCGAGTGAAAGAGGAACAAGAGGCATTTTTACAGTTACTGACGAACAATGGAGGGCAAGATTAATGGAACAATTACAACAAAAAGTGTTGCAAGGCGAACACTTAATGTATGGGGAAATGCTGAAGGCGGCCCAATGGTTATTTGATGATCAGACACCTAAAGATCAAATGGCATGCTTTTTAACAGCTTTATCAGTAAAGGGAGAAACGGCGCATGAGGTAGCAGCATTAGCAACAATTATGCGGTCTTTTGCACGTGAGGTAGCCATACAAGCTGGTGGCTATATGGATAATTGCGGTACTGGCGGTGATGGACTTCATACTTTTAATATCAGTACAGCTTCCGCTTTTGTACTAGCTGGAGCAGGCGTCAAAATAGCCAAGCATGGAAACCGCAAAATATCATCTTCCTCGGGCAGTTCCGATGTATTGGAGGCATTAGGTATTCATACAGCTATTTCTATTCCGCAAACCATTGAGTTATTGGAGAAAGAAGGAATCGCCTTTCTCTATGCGCCAAATGTTCATCCAAAATTAAAGCGGATTGGGGAGGTTCGCCGTTCAATAGGGAAACCAACAATCTTTAATCTTGTTGGACCTTTAACAAATCCAGTCCCATTGTCAACACAGTTCACGGGAATTAACCGACCTAATTTTGTAATGGAATATGCTTCTGTTTTACAAATGCTTGGGCGTGAACGAGCCATTGTCGTATCAGGACCACAAGGCTTAGATGAAGCTTCGTTAGCGGGTCAAAATACGCTAGTTTTAGTAGATAAAGGGGATTTAATTCCTTTTTCCTTAACAGCAGAAGATGTTGGTCTCCCATTTGCACCGTTAGAGGCAATCAGAGGTGGCAATGCAGATGAAAATGCTGTACTCTTGAGAAAACTATTAGCTGGGGAGCAGAGTGCCTATTTAGATACTGTGTTATTCAATACAGGTATTGGCTTATTTGGCTATGGTCAAGCAGAAACGATTAAAGAAGGGGTAGCCATGGCAAAGGAAAGTATTTTTAGTGGGCGAGCACTTCAAAAATTGGAAGCGGTAGTTACCTTTAGCGAGCAAATAAAAAAAGTGGAGGTAGGTTTATGAATATACTTAACAAAATTCTACAGCAAAAGAGGATAGAAGTAGATGCTTTATTAGAGCAACCTGATCCTCTAGCAAGTTATACAGAAAAGACACGTCCATCGTTATTTGATTCGCTACGACAGGCGAATACGTTACAAGTCATTGCTGAAATGAAACGTGCTTCTCCTTCCAAGGGGCTAATTGCAGAAGGGGCAAATCCAGTTGCCCAAGGACAAATCTATGCACAAGCAGGAGCAGCCGCCATTTCTGTCTTAACCGATAAAGAATTTTTCAAAGGCTCTTTTGACGATTTAGCAGCGGTTGCTAGTGTTGTGAATATCCCTCTACTATGTAAGGATTTCATGATTGATAGGGTGCAGATTCGATTTGCGAAGGCAGCAGGAGCATCCATTATTTTATTAATTGTAGCTGCTTTGACAGACGAATCCTTACGAGATTTATATAGCTACGCAACGGGGTTAGGCTTAGAGGTTTTAGTGGAAGTGCACGATAGAGAGGAGCTCGACCGTGCACTTGCAGTAGATGCAAAGTTGATTGGTGTTAATAATCGAGATTTACGCACGTTTGAGGTCAGTTTACAACGTACACAAGAAATTGCTGACGCTTTTCCATTTAATGAAAACCGTGTATTAATAAGTGAAAGCGGTATTTGGTCACAGGAAGATGCACAACAAGTTGTAGCCATGGGGGCTAGTGGAATTCTTGTAGGGGAGGCATTAATGCGCAGTGGAGATGCTGGGCAGGCACTACAATGTTTTCAAGTACGAAAGGAGGGGCTTCTGTATGACAAAAGTTAAAATCTGTGGATTGCAAAAACAAGAACATGTCATAACAGCTATTCAGGCTGGTGCAGATGCCATTGGTTTTGTTTTCGCACCGAGCAAACGTCGTGTAACTATTGAGCAAGCTCAGCTTTTATCGAACGAAGTACCTCAAGGGGTATTAAAAATTGGTGTCTTTGTCAATCCGTCTGCAGCTGAACTAAAGGAAGCGGTAGAACGTGTGCCATTAGACTATGTGCAATATCATGGAGAAGAAACGCCAGCATTTATTCAAGAACAAGGTTATCCAGCTATTAAGGCATTGTCGGTACGAGGCAAAGAGGATATTCAAGCTGCAGCTGATTATCAGGTAGATTATTATTTATTCGATGCACCTGGGACAGATTTTAAAGGTGGCAGTGGCCATACTTTTGACTGGAGCCTACTGGAGGAGGTAGGTATCCCACGAGAAAAATTACTATTAGCTGGTGGTCTCAACGTGGACAATATTGAAGAGGCCATCACAACGGTAGCCCCTTTTATGGTGGATGTTTCGAGTGGTGTGGAAACAGATGGAATGAAGAATTCTGCAAAAATACAGGAATTTTTAAAGACAGTAAAGAGGGGGATGATCTAATGGGGATTTCAATTGCAAATAGTGTACCGACAAAGGAAGGACGTTTCGGCCGATTTGGTGGTCAGTTTGTGCCAGAAACTTTAATGACCGCATTACTAGAATTAGAAACCGCCTATGATGATGCATTAAAAGATGCAACGTTTACAGAGGAGCTTACCTATTATTTACAGGAGTATGTTGGACGAGAAACCCCTCTCTATTATGCTGAAAATTTAACGAAGGAGCTAGGTGGCGCAAAGGTCTATTTAAAGCGTGAAGATTTAAACCATACAGGGGCTCATAAAATAAACAATGCCATAGGGCAAGCGCTACTTGCTAAACGTATGGGTAAAAAGAAAATTGTTGCCGAAACAGGTGCAGGACAGCATGGGGTGGCAACTGCTACTGCTTGTGCCTTACTAAATCTAGAATGTGTTGTTTTTATGGGGGCAGAGGATATCAAACGCCAACAGCTAAATGTGTTTCGCATGGAGCTTCTTGGCACGAAGGTCGAGTCGGTGGAAAGTGGTTCTAAAACTTTAAAGGATGCGGTGAATGCAGCATTGCGCTATTGGGTGACAAATGTTGAAGATACGCATTATATTTTAGGTTCTGCATTAGGCCCTCATCCATTTCCTAAAATTGTTCGGGATTTCCAGCGTGTAATCGGCGTTGAAACGAGAAAGCAAATTTTGCAAAAAGAGGGACGTTTACCAGATGCAGTAGTTGCTTGTATTGGCGGTGGCAGTAATGCTATAGGTATGTTTCATCCATTCGTTGATGATGAATCAGTAGCCTTATATGGTGTTGAGGCGGCAGGGAGTGGTCTTGATACTGGAAAGCATGCAGCGGCCATTGCCGGTGGACAGCTAGGGGTGTTACATGGTGCTTATATGTATTTATTACAGGATGAAAATGGCTTTGTTCAAGAAGCACATTCTATTTCAGCCGGATTGGATTATCCAGGGAAAGGGCCCGAACATTGTTATTTACATGATATTGGCCGAGCTCAATTTGACTCCATTACAGATGATGAGGCACTAGAGGGCTTGCAATTGTTAAGTCGAACAGAGGGCATTCTTCCTGCACTTGAAAGTTCCCACGCCATTGCTTATACAGCAAAGCTTGCTAAGACAATGCCGAAGGATTCTATTATAGTTGTATGCTTATCTGGTCGTGGAGATAAAGATGTTCACACAGTTCGAGCGGTACTAGGAGGGGATGCTAAATGACGACACTAAAACAAGCAATTGAACAAGCAAAGGCTACAGGAAATAAAGCTTTTATCCCCTATATGATGGCAGGTGATGGGGGGCTAGAAACAATCAAGCCGACGATTTTAACTTTTCAACAGCTCGGTGTGACAGCGATCGAAGTAGGTATTCCCTTTACAGATCCTGTAGCGGATGGACCGGCGATTGAGCGTGCAGGAGAACGCGCACTGGCAGCTGGTGTGACATTAAGGAAAGTGTTGCACACGCTCGCTTCATTTAGAGAGGAGATAACGGTGCCTCTAGTGGTCATGACTTATTTCAATCCAGTGTTAGCTTATGGCTTAGAGACCTTTGCCAAAGACTGTGTAGCAGCAGGAGTAAAAGGGTTAATTGTACCAGATGTCCCATTAGAAGAAAGTGCACTGCTACGTGAAACATTAAACCCTTATCGTATTGATGTGATTCAACTCGTTTCTTTAACTAGCCCTCCAGATCGAATTGCCCGTATTGCAGCTGCTAGTCAGGGCTTTGTTTATGCAGTAACCGTTAATGGTATTACGGGAGCAAGGTCTCATTTTGCTAATAATTTAGAACATCATTTTGCAGGTCTACGTCAGGCAAGTCCAATCCCAGTACTGGCGGGCTTTGGTATTTCGACACCTGAGCACGTCAAAAAGATGGGGGCATTAGGGGATGGGGTTATTGTCGGGAGCGCCATTGTAACGGCCCTGCATGAAGGAGATATAGCAACAGTGGAAGCATTAATAGCTGCTTCTAAAGGTATACTAGCGAAGTCTACTCTTTAAAAGAGTAGGCTTTTTGCTTGGGAGTGAATATTTAATTTGAAGCATAGTTAAGGAAAAGTGATGGATCTACATCTCGAATGGATGGTAAAACTATCAATCTAATGGATAGTGCGTAACCAATCGAATTTCGGTATAATAGCTTTCGTAAGGAAGTGAGAAGATGATCCTATCGAAAAAAAGATGGCAGGTGGAGCGTCCAGATGCCACACTTGTCCAAACATTACAAAATGACTTACAACTTTCTGCGATTGCAGCAAAAATTTTAGCAGCACGTGGCTGTGAAACAACCGCTGACGCAGAAAGCTTATTAAATATGACCGAAGCAAATATTCATGATCCATTTCTCATGCATGGCATGGCTGAAGCGGTGGCGCGAATTGAGCAAGCACTAGAAAATGGTGAGAAAATATTAGTCTATGGCGATTACGATGCGGATGGTGTGACAAGTACGACTGTCATGCTAAATGTGTTATTGGATCTCGGTGCCGATGTATCTTTTAAAATCCCAAATCGTTTTATCCATGGGTATGGACCACATGAGGCTCTATTTCGAGAAGCCTATGAAGAAGGGGTACAATTAATCATTACAGTGGATAATGGGATCTCAGGAATTGAACCTATCCGAGTAGCGAAAGAGCTTGGCATGGATGTTATTGTGACTGATCACCATGAACCTGGGGAGGAGCTACCGCCAGCAGATATTATTCTTCACCCGCGATTACCAGAAGGGCATTATCCGTTTGGAGAGTTAGCTGGAGTAGGTGTAGCCTTTAAGCTAGCACATGCTCTATATGGAGAGCTACCCATCCACTTAATTGAATTTGTTGCGATTGGCACTGTAGCAGATTTAGTGCCGCTAGTAGATGAAAATCGCTATCTGGTCAAACGGGGTATTCAGGAAATGCGTCGCTCCCTTAGTCCGTGGGTACAAGCAATGTGTGACATAGCGAGTACAGAGCAGGCAAAAATTTCTGAAGAAACGATTGGCTTTTATTTTGGCCCTCGATTAAATGCTGTTGGTCGACTCGGAGAAGCAGCTCCAGGAGTCGAGTTATTAATGGCTGAGGACAATGCCAAGGCAGCTGCGCTGGCAAAACAGTTAAATGCTTGCAATACAGAACGAAAAGATATTGTGAAAAGCATTACAGATGAAGCTATCGCCCTTATCGAAGCCGATGAAACGATTGGCAATTCCTTAGTTCTTGTTGTGGCAGGGGAAGGCTGGAATGCAGGGGTTGTGGGTATCGTTGCTTCTCGTCTTATGGAGTTATATTACCGTCCAACCATTGTCCTTTCACTCGATCCTGATAAAGGGATAGCTAAAGGTTCCGCCCGAAGCATTGAAGGCTTCCATTTATATAACGAACTAGCAAAAAATCGGGATATTTTGCCTCACTTTGGTGGACATCCCATGGCAGCAGGAATGACCTTATCGTTAGAGCATGTTGATGAACTACGTAGACGTTTAGATGCTCAAGCAAGGGCCTGTTTAACAGAGGAGCACTTAACCCCTATTGTCCATATTGATATACCACTAAGTATTGATGAAATTTCAGCAGATGCTATCGAAGAAATTTCAGCACTTGGCCCATTTGGAACTGATTTTCCAAAGCCTATTTATGTACTGGAGGATGTAGAAATTTCATCCATGCGTAAAATTGGTGCAGCAGAAAATCATATTAAAATGGAATTAACGAATGGCTATGACAAATTAGATAGTGTCGGTTTTAATAAAGGTCATTTACATGATGAGCTAACGTATGGCATCAAAGTTTCCTTTATAGGTGATTTACAAATTAACGAATGGCAAGGGCGAAAAAAAGCTCAATTTATGATTGAAGATGTCCAAACAACAGAATGGCAGCTATTTGATATCCGTGGAATCCGTCAAACAGCTCGTTGGCTTAATACAGTGCCGAAGGATGAGGCGATGTTTATAGCCTTTCGTCCTGAAACGATGACCTATTATCAGTCATTGATTGGTGTACCTATTACAGTAGTGGACCCTACACTTTCAAATGTTGATCAAAGTGATTATATTGTGCTTTTAGATTTGCCACAAAATGTTCAAAGATTAGAAGAAGTATTACAGAAAACGAAGCCTTCACGAATTTATGCGCACTTTTATATGCCAGATTCACAATATTTCAGTGGTTTACCTACACGAGAGCAATTTGCTTGGTTTTATAAATTCCTGAAAAATCGACCAGCATTTCCGCTTGATATGCACATAGCTGATTTAGCGAAGCATACAGGATGGCCATTAGATGCATTAAAATTTATGACACAGGTGTTTTTTGAGCTTGGTTTTGTTAAAATGGAGAGTGGACTGACGACTGTCAACGTGAATGCCCCAAAACAGGCACTAACAGAGGCACCGTCTTACAAACAACGTTCAGAACAGATTGAAATGGAGCAAAAGCTTGTCTACGCTCCTTATATAGAATTAAAACAATGGTTTGATGAACGAATACATGACTAGACGAAAAATGTTTCGTAGGAGGAGCAATAACATGGATTTAAAGCAATACGTCACTACGGTTGAAAACTGGCCGAAAGAGGGCATTATTTTCAGAGATATTACGACAATTATGGACAATGGAGCTGCATACAAATATGCAACAGATCAAATTGTAGAATACGCCAAAGAAGTAGGAGCTGAAATTGTAGTAGGTCCTGAGGCTCGTGGTTTTATTATCGGTTGCCCAGTTGCCTATGCACTTGAAATCGGCTTTGCCCCTGTTCGTAAACCTGGTAAATTACCACGTGAGGTCATTAGTGCTGACTATGGTCTTGAATATGGCAAAGATACATTAACAATGCATCATGATGCGATTAAGCCAGGTCAAAAAGTTTTAATCTGTGATGACTTACTAGCAACTGGTGGTACTGTGGAAGCAACAGTTCGCTTAGTAGAACAATTAGGTGGTCAGGTAGTAGGTTGTGCATTTTTAATCGAACTTTTAGAATTAAATGGTCGTGCTAAACTTGGCGATTTAAATATTAAAACACTTATTCAATACTAAGAGCAAGAAGAAAGCGCCCTAAAAACAATGGGGCGCTTTTTTTTATTCCTCCTCATAGGATTGGATGATTTTTTGCATTGTTCGCAATGTATCGTAGAAATCTGCATATTTTTCAATCCCGATATCCTCAATAATTCTATCTTGAATTGCTTGCCAAATGGGAGCAGCTTCATGCAACTTTTCTAACCCTTTTTCAGTAAGTGTAATCTGTTTCGTACGGGCATCGTTTGTGTCTCGCTTTAATTCCACATAGCCATGTTGCTTTAAGAGATTTATATTACGTGTCACCGTAGTTTGATCGAGTTGTAAAATTTCACCTAGACGGCTAATCGAGACAGCTTGCTGAAGGTCAATGTGTGCAAGCATTGAATATTGTGTTACCTTTAATCCAGTAGG